>CALDJI010000001.1 GCA_937901805.1 uncultured Clostridia bacterium
TCAAGCGCCTGGAAAGCTATACCCACAACGACTACATGAGCGCGCTCCGGCTGACCGTGATGAGCGAGGAAATGCCGATAGAGGAACGCCTGGCCGCAGGGGAGAAATACATACAGGAAGGGGGAAACGGGGCAATCAAAGCAAAATATCATATACTGGTAGAGGAATACCAAAGAAAAAATGGAGGGGATTTTCAATGAAAGTGAATTGGAAAGCAAGGATTATGAATAAGACTTTTTGGATGACTTTAATACCAGCCGTACTGCTTTTTGTGCAGACCATTGCGGCGGTCTTTGGATATACCTTGGATCTGGGTGATCTGGGAAACAAAATACTGGCCGTAGTCAATGCGGTTTTTGTGGTTCTTGCTGTTCTAGGGGTAGTTACCGATCCGACTACGACAGGGATGAGCGACAGCGCTGAAGCCCTATTATATGAAGAACCAAAGAAAAATTGTAAATGTTTAGAAAGCGAGGGGAAATAATATGGTGACAAAAGTAATTGACGTCAGTTCGTATCAGCCGAATATTAACTATGCGGCAGTAAAGAAAGCGGGGATTTCCGGTGCGATTATCCGTTCCAGCCTGACGTACTGGGGAGATCAGAGTATGGTCAAAGAAAGCTGTGTGGACAAACATTACCAAGGATTTCATGATGTGGGTATCCCGGTAGGCGTTTACCACTACAGTTGTGCAACTACTCCGGAACTGGCAAAAAAAGAAGCACGTCTGGTTCTGGAGATTGTCAAAAACAAACAGCTGGAATTTCCCATCTATTTTGATACAGAAAACAACGAACGCCAGGGCGATCTGTCCAAGGATGCTTTAACGGATGTGGCAATCGCCTTTTGTGAGGAGATTGAACGGGCAGGATATTATGTCGGTATCTATGCAAGCTTGAACTGGCTGGAGAAAAAACTGGATCTTTCCAGATTGGAATCGTATGATAAATGGGTTGCACAGTATCACACAGAATGCCAGTATACCGGTGACTATGGGATGTGGCAGTACACCTCTCAGGGCAGTGTGAATGGAATCAGCGGGAATGTGGATCTGAATGAATGTTATCAGGACTACCCCTCTTTAATCCGCAGTGCAGGATTAAACCATTTGGATAAGGCTGATCCTCCTGTTAACCCATCTAAACCGGACATTCCGTCACAGTCGTCTGCAAAATTCAAGGCGGGTGATAAAGTAAAAGTTCTCAAAGCGGTACAGTATGACGGCGGTACGTTCGGCGTTTACTATGACAGTTATGATGTACTGGAAGCAGCTGGAGATCGTGTTGTCATTGGAATTGGGAACACTGTTACCGCAGCAGTCCACGCAGCCAATCTCGCCAAAGTGGGGGCGTCTGCGCCGGGGGCAGTTATCAAAGTGGGCGACAAAGTCCGGGTCAAACAGGGTGCAAAGGATTACAGCGGCAACAGCCTTGCGTCTTTTGTGTACCAGACTACCTACACCGTGCAGGAGGTATCCGGTAAGCGGGCAGTCATCGGCTTAAACGGCGCGGTTACTGCGGCAGTCAGTGCAGACAATCTCTATAAGGCATAATATTAAAATAACGGTAAAAACGGCGCTGAATTTTCAGCGCCGTTTTTTATATAAAGCGGATATAGGGATGATATTGAGAAAGCTATGTGAATATAAGCAGGTGGAGATCATAGAAGCAGAAGGGTGCAAAGACCATGTACATATGCTGGTAACGATTCCGCCGAAGTATAGTGTGCCGCAAATGATGGGATATCTCAAAGGGAAAAGCAGTTTGATGATATTCGAAAAGTATGCGAATATGAAATACAAATATGGGAATCGACATTTTTGGTGTAGAGGATATTATGTGGATACGTTAGGACGTAACAAAAAGCAAATACAAGAATATATCTAGTGGCCAGATGACAATGAAAGAATATGTAGACCCGTTTACGGGTCAGCAGGTAAAAGAAGGCTAAAACAAAGCCCCCTTAGGGGCAGCCGGTGAAAGTGTTGCGGTTGGCAAATCTTTCGGCGGCCCTATAGGCCCGGCCGGCATTATGCCCTAAGGGGGCTGTGCAAACCACCGGCACGGCCGGTGGTTTTGATTTATCTTCGCAGAGCAAATTTTTTCAGTTTGTCTTTTATAATGAAAAGTCCTACTGCAAACAGGATTGCCAAAATTATTTCGAACATATTGGTTGGTACTCCTTTCCAAATGCTCAGCCAAGAGCCACATCCAGGATCATCATAATCAAAAACCCAGCCATGACTCCCAGAGTGCCAAGGTTGGAATGTTCTCCTAGATGGGCTTCTGGAATCAATTCTTCTACAACAACATAGATCATGGCCCCGGCTGCAAAGGACAGCAGCCACGGCATCAGTGGGCGAATGGAGCCGGCAATCAGGACGGTTAAAATTCCAAAAACAGGTTCCACAATCCCGGATAAACTCCCACTGAGAAAAGATTTGAATTTTCCAAGCCCTTCCTGGTGTAAGGGCAGGGCAACGGCCGCTCCCTCTGGAAAGTTTTGGATTCCCATACCAATGGCGAGAGCCATTGCAGAAGCATAAAGTACGGGATCACCGCCATGCTGGGCTGCCAGTGCAAAGGATAGGCCTACGGCCATTCCCTCCGGAATATTGTGCAGGGTCACTGCAAAGATGAGCAGTGTGGTACGTTTCATATGAGTGGGCATTCCTTCCGGGCTTTTTGCCCCGGGGTGAAGATGGGGAAGCAGGGAATCCAAACCCATTAGGAACAAAACGCCCAGGAGAAACCCACCGGCGGCTGGTATCCATCCGATCATCCCGGAAGCCTGAGCTTCTTCAATAGCCGGGATCAACAAAGACCAGATCGAAGCCGCAATCATAACGCCTGCGGCAAAACCAAGGAAAATTTTCTGTATCATGGAAGAAGAACGTTTTTTAAAGAAAAATACGACAGCTGCGCCAAGCGATGTCATCAGGAAGGTGAAACCGGTACCGGCGGCAGCCCATAAAAGCGGAGTTGACATTGACATTCCCTCTCTTTCTGTTTCTATTGTTATCTTATGTGTAAAAGAATAGAGTGCTTTTATAAAATGATATGACTATATTAGCGTTTACAGTCATATAGTATAATAAAAAAGGGGAATTGTCAAGGCGTGAAAACAGAGAACTCGGCTGGATTGGATAATCAAGCCGAGTTCTCTGTTTCAGGGCTGTGGGGAAGTCTGCCAGCCCTTGCAGATATCCACATAGCCTTTGTATCCAGAATATTTTTCCAACTCAGGAAGAGTCAATTCAATGGCACTGTTGCTGCTTCCGCAGGCCGGGAATACAGTGGAAAACCGTTTGAGCGATTCATCCAGATAGATTTCCACGCCAGTGTTCACTGCAAAGGGGCAAACTCCTCCGACTGCGTGTCCGGTCATAGCCAGTGCATCTTCCGGGCTCAGCATTTTTGCTTTCCGATGGAATTGGGCTTTGAATTTTGCGTTGTCGATTTTGGCGTCTCCAGCGGCCACCAGCAAAATGCAGCCGTTTTCTGCATAAAAGGAAAGCGTTTTGGCAATCCGGCTTTGTTCACACCTCAGTGCTTTTGCGGCAAGCGGGACAGTCGCGCTGGACATTTCCAGTTCCAGGATGCGGTCTTCTATTTGAAATTGGCGGAAGTATTCGCGGACAGATTCGATAGACATGGGCATGTTCCCCCTTTTGATGGCAAGTATCATACCACGATTTTGAACAGCCGTCCAGTTTTTCAAATACGGGTACAGGGAATATGCCGCATTCCCTTTTCAGAAACGGTAAAATGGGGTACAATAGAGAAAACCTGTTTTCATATAAAAGGAGAACTTTATGATAGAAAATAAGAAAAAACCGCAGCGCGCAGTGCTGATTGCTGTGGATTTGGGGGAATATGACGCTGAATCCTCCCTGGATGAACTGTCCGAACTTGCCGCTACTGCTGGCGCAGAGGTAACCGGAAGAGTGATACAGAGGCGTGAGAGTTACGACAGCGCCACTTGCATTGGCGGAGGAAGGCTGGCGGAAATCGAACTTTTCTGCCAAAATACAGAGAGCGATTTGCTGATTTTTGACTGTGAGCTGACAGCGACACAGCTGCGCAATATTGAGGAGATCACTGGAGTGCGCGTTGTTGACCGTACGATGTTGATTCTTGATATTTTCACCATGCGTGCCAGGACACATGAGGGAAGGCTGCAGGTGGAGCTGGCCCAGCAGAAATACCTTCTTCCCCGTTTGGCCGGCCTGGGCACTGCACTTTCCCGCCTGGGCGGAGGGATTGGGACCAGAGGCCCCGGTGAAACCAAGCTGGAAAGCGATCGGAGACATATCCGCCGGAGAATCCGTGCGCTGGAAGATCAATTGAAGGAACTCAAAAAGCGCAGGATGAATCTCCATAACCGCAGGAAAAAGGATAGTGTCACAGTGGTTGCCCTTGTCGGCTATACCAATGCAGGAAAATCCACCCTGCTGAACCGGTTGACAGGGTCTGAAATTTATGCGGAAAATCAGCTCTTTGCCACGCTGGATCCTACGGCCAGGGCATTGACCCTGCCGGGAGGAGAGGAGATTGTGCTCATTGATACGGTTGGTTTTATCCGCAGGCTTCCTCATCACCTGGTGGAGGCGTTCCAATCCACTCTGGAAGAGGCTATGTATGCAGATCTGCTGCTCAATGTCTGCGACGTCACCGATGAGGACATTGATGAGAAAATCAAAGTCACTACAAGCCTGCTTGATCAGCTTGGCGCGGGGGATAAGCCGCTGATCACGGTTTTGAACAAATGCGATCTGGCTGGCAAGACGCCGTTTTGTATCAATGATAAAACCGTTGCCATTTCTGCTGCGACCGGGGAGGGGATTGACCGCCTGCTCACTTCCATTCAAAAATACATTCCGCAAAAATATGTGCATGTGCGATTGAAAATTCCATATAAAGACTCTGCTCTGTTGGGAGAACTGCGCGTTCACGGGAAAATTTTCTCTGAATCTTATGAAGAGGACGGGACGATGCTGGATGCAAATGTGGAAATTGCCTTTCTTGATAAGGTGCGGGATTATGTGGTGCAATCTCTTTAAATAAGTCTTTTGTACCTGGAAACGAGGTTCCATACTTTTCTTGCCCTTTTGGATATGGTATAATACCACTGGACAGAAAAGTTTGTATTTCCCGCTGTTTTAGCGGGCCGGCATCAGAAAGTGAGGAAGTATTGTTATGGAAAAAGCAAAAGTGTATTTTACGGATTTCCGCGCAACACCCAATCAGAACCTGTTGCAAAAACTGAAAAAGTTAATCAAAGCGGCCGGGATTGAGCAGATTGATATGAAAGATAAGTATACCGCTATCAAAATCCATTTCGGTGAGCCTGGAAACCTCTCCTATCTGCGGCCGAACTACGCAAAGGCAGTGGCAGATGTGGTTAAGGAACTCGGAGGCAAGCCATTTTTGACAGACTGCAATACCCTGTATGTCGGCCGCCGGAAAAACGCTCTGGATCATCTGGACGCCGCTTATGAAAACGGGTATAATCCATTTACTACCGGATGCCAGATTTTGATTGGAGACGGATTAAAAGGAACAGATGAAACCCTCGTCCCCATTGACGGCGAATATATCAAAGAGGCCAAGATCGGCCATGCTGTAATGGATGCAGATGTCTTTATCTCCCTGACCCATTTTAAAGGTCATGAGTCCACCGGGTTTGGTGGTACACTAAAAAATATCGGAATGGGCTGCGGTTCACGCGCAGGAAAAATGGAGATGCACAGCGCTGGAAAACCGGTGGTAAATCAGGAAAATTGTATTGGATGCGGCTCTTGCCGGAAAAATTGCGCGCATGACGCCATCTCTTTTGATGAAAACCGCAAAGCAAGCATTGATCATAACAAATGCGTTGGGTGCGGACGCTGTATTGGCGCCTGCCCGGTGGACGCCGTACAGGCTGGCTGGGATGAGGCGAATGATGTTCTCAACCGAAAAATTGCGGAATATACTTTGGCTGTTGTCAAAGATCGCCCCCAGTTCCATATCAGCCTGATTGTGGATGTTTCTCCTTTCTGTGACTGCCATGCAGAAAACGACGCCCCCATTATCCCGGATGTCGGTATGCTCGCTTCCTTTGACCCAGTGGCTTTGGATCAGGCTTGTGTGGATCTCTGTAATCGTCAGGAGATCATTTCCAACAGTAAGCTTGGGGAGCAGCCCCATACCCATCATGATCATTTTACCGATACCCATCCTGATACAAACTGGAAATCTGCGATTGAACATGGAGTAAAAATTGGTCTTGGTACCGATCAATATGAACTGATTACGATTCGATAAGGAATCTCATTTCTCTGAAGAAAAACCGGTACGATCCTGAAAACAAAAGGATCGTACCGGTTTGTTTTTTATTTAGGCTTTTTTGCGGTAAGCGGAGATTGCCGCAACGCTATACCATGCGATTACTTCTTTTTAGACGCTCTAAAATCTTCCAGCAGGGTTTTAATCTTTGTAAAAGGGTCGATCAAGCTGCTGATAGACTGGTCGCGATTGAGTTCCTCGATAATGTAGGCTACATATTTGGACATATCGACTTCGCAGTACCATTTCCTGGAAAGAAGTTCCGGGGAGCGGTAAATGAGATTCGTTGTAAAGATTTTGTCAAAAGAACCATCTTCATAGGCTTTGTCAAAAACTTCAAGTCCGTTGCAGAACAAACCGAAAGAGATAAACGCAAAAATTCTCCTTGCCCCTTGCTTTTTCAGGGATGCACAGATATCCAGCAGGGATTCTCCAGAGGAGATCATATCGTCTACGACAATAATATCTTTGCCGACAATGCTGGCGCCCAAGTATTCGTGCGCTTCAATCGGGTTTCTGCCGTCAATGACGACCGCATAATTTCTTCTCTTATAGAACATTCCGACATTGACGCCCAGAACAGAGGAATAATACAGACATCTGCCGACGCCGCCCTCATCCGGAGAGATAATGGCAAGGTCTTTGTCTTCAATGCTGATATCCGGGATATTTTTCACCAGGGCCTTAATCATCTGATAAGTAGGGTGGATGTTATCGAATC
>CALDJI010000002.1 GCA_937901805.1 uncultured Clostridia bacterium
AGAAACCGCCGCCGCGGTCGACTGGCTTTGGATGACCTATACCGCTATGGGGAAAACAGAACAGGCGGACGCTATTGCGGCAACCATCCAAAAGGATACCCCCTGCCTTGCCAGGAGCAATTCCTATAAAAAAAGGGTTTTGCTGTATAACGGCACTATCCGGCCGGAAGATTTTCTCGATCGGGAATCCCTGAAAACGACCGATCGTCCGGAACTCTATCTGATTTCTGAATTATTTGGACTCGGCAATTACTATATCGCAAAGGGACAGCCTGAGAAAGCAATCCCGCTTTTTAAGGAAGCCCGCGATATCCCAACCTGGCATGACTGCTTCCATTACACACTGGCCTGCGACTACTTAAAGGAGCAGGGACTATAAAAACAAACTGTTCCCTCTTTTGAATAGATCATACCGAAAAGCCCCTGCCCGCAGCCAATATCTGGCTGCGGGCAGGGGCTTTCTTCATAAAGACTACATCTATCCAGTGCTTTACAAAAAATATTCTCCAGTATCCATAAATTCCAATAGGAAGAATGCGATTTTACCGTATAGAATTATTCCAGCGAAAAAGCCACCGTCATTTTCCTGCTGCCAGGAATTCGATCCATAAAAATCACGATTTGATTGCTCTGGTACAGGACAGTATCTTCTGCTTCTGTCACAATTTGGATGTCTGCGTCAGAAAACGAAAGATCCAACGGACTCAGTTTTCAAAACCAACATAAATCCCGTATCTGAAGAACAACAGATCCCTCGTCCGGCATTTTCACCAACGATACGCCTTCCCGTTCTGTTCCAATGTGGCAGAAAACACATCCGTATCTATTTGTACTCTATTTTCCTCTCGGTGCATCCCTTTTTCTCAACTCTATCTCCCGTTGCCAAAGGGTTATTATCAGAAAATAGCGTTCCTCCAATCCTTCGGGGCTCACTTTTTTCAAAAGATCACTGGCCCAACAGACAAAAACCCCTTCTTTCCCTGGTTGTATGAGGTATCTTGATTGTCATTCACAGACACAGTCTACTTTTTGGCACTTTTGTTTTCTAGTTCTTGGATAAGAATTTCACCCTTTGCATTTTCATCATCCATAATAATTTCCTTAACAGACGGCACTGCAATATGGCCTGAAGAAGGATTTTTTATGCTAAGTACAGGCGTTGTAATAATTGCTTCCACTTCAGAACGCTCAAAGGCCAAATCCGTATCTATCATCTCGCAATTAATCAGTCTGAGGCCTTTACAATAGCAAAGCGGTTGTGTTCCCACGACTTTACAGTTTTCAAATGTAACATTTTCACAATACCAGGCCAGATATTCCCCTTTGATCAGACTATTGCGAACCACAATATTTTTCGCATGCCAAAAAGCATCCTTTGTATCAAATACACAGTTTTCAAACACAGAGTCTTCTATGTACTGGAACGAATATTTCCCCTTCATCCGTACATTTTGGAAATGCAGATGACTGGAACGCATCATAAAGTATTCGCTGTCAGCTGTACAGTCCTCCATCTCGATTCCATGCACAGACCATCCAAACTCAGGAGAAAGTATATCACATCCCCGCATTTTCACCTTGCTGCACTCCCGCAGGGCTTTGATTCCGTGAAGTCTTGTGTCTGTAATCTCAATCTGATCGGAATACCACAATGCTGCCCGGCAAAGCTCCGTCATCTTAACATCATGAATCTTCAGCATATGGTTATGCCAAAAGGGATAGCGCAGATTAAAAAAGCTATGTTCCACCCATACTCCTGAGCACTCTTTTAAAGCACTTTCCCCATCTGCAGGACCGTCAAAGGAGCAATTTTTCACCAAAATGTCCTTGCTGCCATACAGAGCGCGTTCTTCATCAAATGTCCGATTTTCAATTGTTTTCATAAGATTTCCCCCTTCAAACAGATTGTTCCACACTCTGGAAGTCACACCCGGCGTCTTCAAATTCTGTACAACTGCTGACCTCTCTTACACGCTCAGTATCAACATTCCCTCCATTTTATTTAGAAATTCTGCCCATATTCATTGCAGAAAATTCTTTTTGTATCTATAAAGTATATATAAACCCTCGGAATAAAAATAGCAAATATTTATATTTTATGTTTATCCATAGCTTTTCTCTGTGGGAATGAATAATGGTATCCATTCTCACTCCATACAAAAGAATATCAAAAACGTTTTGTTTTATGTTCTCAATTGTTGTCAAGGAGGCAGCACCCATGAAATTACGGGCCTTGCAGTATTTTTTTGCAGTGTACAGAGAGCAGAATATTTCTTCCGCAGCCGAATCACTTCATCTTTCTCATCCCGTTCTTTCCATATAGATAAATGCCATGGAAAAAGAACTAGCAAGTAATTATTGATCCGAGGAATGAAAGGCGACACTTCTGGTTTTAGTCGATTGCCCGCATTGGCGTCTGTGTAAATGCTTTCGGTGAGCTTGACAGGATGAGATAAGAACTCCAGTTTCAATCCTTCTTCTCAACAGCACAGAAAAGCCGGTTTGCTTAGCGCAAACCGGCTTATTCAATAAAGAGATCTTCCATCTATTATGTGTTTTATTCAGGAATGGAGCTTGTTTCGATGGATTCATCCGCCTGTGGCTCAACAGATTCCCCCAGCATTGAAGAGGATTCCTCCGATAAAGCAGGTGACGATGAAGCTGGTGGAATTTCATAGTCGTGCGGCGGGATTTTGATTTCCTGTCCAACCTGTAATACTGCATCTTGAGCGATGTCATTATATGAAGCAATTTTTTCCACAGTTATGCCATACTGTACAGCAATGTCCCATAAAGAATCCTCAGCTTGCACGATGTGTACATCTTTCCGATCCGTGCTGTTCTGCTGCGGTTCATCCATTTCGGGTGCACGCTGTGCTTCCGCTTTCTGCCCAATCGTGCAATCTGCTTTTATATCCGCCGTGCCGGAATAACTGCCCCACACAGCAGTAAAAGTATAGCTAGCTGTTCCAGACGGTATGAACTTGAAAGACAGCGTATTGCCCGGCAACAGCTGCTCAGAATAGAGTGGCTTCTCTCCACCCTCCAACTTACAATAGCCGCCACTTGGCGCAGTGCCTCCAGCAGTCAGAGTAATGGTATATTCCGTATTGGCAGAAAGGTAATAATCTCCCTCTCTTTTTTCAAGCGGCCGATTATTTCCATCCTCAACTAGAACTGTTATATCATAATTTGCCGTCTCTATGTTCTGTGGCTGTGTCTGAACGCTGGCGGTAAACCACGCCCATGTTGTCCCTACAAGGCAGACCATGCACAGGAGAATACCAAGAAATGACGGCACAAGCAGTCGTCGGATATTTTCATCAGTTGGCTTAGCATGCTTCGGAACATAAAAGACCGATTTTAGCCAATGTTTCAAAACGACCGCCTCCTTTCTAATTTTATCTTTCTTTTACGGCAATCAAAGGGCATGAACACAGGCCTCATGCCCTTTGATTGCCGCTCTCCCTTTAGCCGGGAGAGCGGCCTTGTTCCGAAAACCGTCTGTTATTGCTTAGCGGTAAACATTTTGATCGCATCTTCCTGCGAGATGGACGGAGATGTGCTAGAGCTGCTACAAATGTAAATGGTAGGTGCTTCCACCGCAAAAGTATTGTTATACGCAGTGATACCACCCTTACGGATGTAATACAAACCGATGGAGTCATTCTTCGGATTCTCGCCAAACTGATTATTGGTAATGGCAATCTTTACATCTGTGTTCAAAGCCGGGTTTTCACCCTTCAACGCTTCCACATGGATGTACCGCTGCTCAGCATTAGAAAACGTACAGTTGTTGACAATCAATTCAGAGCCTGCAATCTCCCCGGTCATCTGAATGCCGTCCCATTGTGTATTTTTAAATACACAGCCTTCAAAAACATATTTTCCGACATCGTGTATATATACGCAAGACTCTTGTCCGTTCTTGGCATTATCAAACACAGCATTTTTTACTGTAACATCGTTACCGGTGATATACATGGGAATGCCGGAAAGTGTGTTTCCCTTCGCGTCTAATGTGATATTTTTGTTGAGCGTACGTACAGAATTTGTCAATTCAATGTCCTTTGTCAGAGCAATGGTATCTCCATCTTTGGCGTTTGCCAGGGCGTCCTTCAACTCTTCCTCTGTTGCGACATATACCGGATATTCCGCGTCCTTATCATACTGATCATCAAAGCTGTCAGTTTCATGCGTATACTGCGCAGCGACAATTTGGAGATCAAATTCACCAGTAGACATGCCCTGATATTCATTCCCTGCCTCTTCCCGCATTTTCAGCGCGATGGTAGCAAAATCTTCTGCATTTTCAGCTGGAATCAAAATGTCATTGATAACGGTACTTTCCTTGCCCTCCAGAACATCTCTGAGCGTACCCAGTTTTGCGAGTCCGGTCAGTCCACGGTCTGTTACATCAACTTCCTCCGCAGCATAGTAAACGTCGATGACATCAGCCAGCTTTGAAATCTCGCCCTTGGCAACGATATCCATCGTATATTTCAGCGAAAGTTTCCCTGTAGTGCTGACTTTCAGATTTTTAACTACCGTATACCCCGGCTCCCATTTGTCATAATTGAAAATCGGGGCATTGCTTTCTTTTACAGATTGGTATTTACCATTTTCATCCTTTACAAGCAGATCAATATTCAGATTCCCCGCCTGAATTTTATTGCCGGAACTGGTCACAGAATCGGTAAACCACGCAAAAGTGGAACCGATGAGCATTGCGCAGCACAGTACCACAGACAAAACGCTTGCCAGCAATGCGCGTTTCGTATGTTTGCTGTTTGTCATTGGTTTTTCCTCCTCATAAATAATATTTTTCAGCAGCCGTAATCCGGATCTCCATTCCTTATTTGGAAAAATCCGTATCAAGGTAGCGACTGCCCTCTCCAACCGGTGTAAACGTACAACCAGTCATAGTCAACCCTTCTACCACTGTAGGCTTGGGCCATGTTTTACTGTACTCAATACCCGTTCCTACACGGGTAATAGAAGCATCAGAAATAGTCAGAGTTCCCGCATAACGGATTGTTGGATTAGGTTTCCAAGTATCAGCAGTACGGTCGGTAATAAAGGTTCCGCCCTGAATCACGGCTTTTCCAGTTTCGTTTTTCAAGTTTACCGCCATGCTGTATTTACCATTTACTGTAACATCAGTCAGAGTGTTTTCAGAAGCATTTGAATAAATCCCATAGGCATTCATTACCGAATCCGGTCCCACATTCACAACAGCACTGTTAACCGTCAAGGAAGAGCCCAGCGTATAGATTGTGCCAGCCGTACCCTTGACGACAGAGGTGTTGTAGATACCTCCATTGAGCACAACCTTGGAACCCATACCGCCATACACAGCCCAACCATTTTCCGAGTTGGAATTAACTGTAAAGTTTTCACCTGCGTTGACGATTAGAGTGCCACCGTTATTAAATTTTCTGTCTGCATAGAGGATTCCATTTATGACGCCGTTGCCTTCAATGGTTAAGGTTCCTGTCCCCTCTGTTGTTTTCAGGGAGCCCTTTCCATCGTTAACAGTCAAAGTCTTGCCATTCATATTCAGCACAGCGCCGTCTGCAAAGCGGAGGTCGGCACTTAGAGAAATATTCTTTGTCAATCGGATTTTCCCGCCGTTTTCCGCGGCTTTCAGCAATTCGTCAGAGTTGGAAACCAGCGTTCCCGCTTCTGGATCTGGAACAACCTTATACCAGATATCCCCGTTGTCCTTGGTTTCAGAGATAACCTTGTAACCATCCGCCACAAAATTATCATTCTGTCCGGCTGGCTCCGTGCCAGTATGAGACGGATCGCAGTTAATGAAGGTTCCTCCATAAACGGTGATCGTTCCCGTGCTGTTATCCCGCTGATTCAGAACGTAGGGTCTGCCGTCCGCATCAATTCCATCACAACTGAACAATCCGCCTTTAATCACAATTTCGCCGCCGTCGTTGAAAATACAGCTTGCATTATTTCGGCCGATAAAGGTACCGCTTTCAATGGTCAGCTTGCCGCCTGCATCCACAGTCACCGCCGTTCCATTCCGTTCCTTTGCTTTAGAAGCGTCCGCTGTACTGTTTCCGGTAATCGTCAAATCGCCGCCTTTATTCACATGAACCAAAGCATTTTGACCGGTTGTAGTCAATGTATTGCCGTTCAAATCCAGTTTTGTCTGAAACCCTATAGACCAGCCATAGTAACGCTCAGAGTCTCCGCCCAGGAGATACGCTGGCTTTTCAGACTGCAACGCATTGTACAACAAGGTGCCGTTCGTCTTTGCATTACCGGTATCGGTCAGCGGATACAGCAGATCTTTATCATAATCATTGCCAAAGCTGTCTGACTCGCTTTCCACCTGTGTAGCCGTGACGGCCAGAGAGAAACGGATCCAAGGGGCGCCATCGCCCACATGGTTGGCTTCATTGCCCACGCTTTCCGGCATATAGACCAAAAATGCCAGATAATCCGCGGACTCTCGCCCATCTACTGCCGGAAGAAGCGTCCTTTCCTGCGTGAAGCTGTCATAATCAACCGAATCGGTAACGGCGTTCAAAGCGTCTTCCCTTGTTGCAAAAGTACCTTCCGCCGCATTTTTGTCTGCCACGATGCCCAACTCCAGATAATCGGATAAATAAATTGGCTCGCCATCCCGGTTTTCAGCATATTGATACTCATAAGTATCAATCGTGGAAAGTTGGTATTTCAATGCCAGGTTTCCCTTGTTGGACACTTTGAGATATACAATCTCGGTATGACCGGGCTCCCACTGAGTTGCCGTGTCAAAAAGGACAGCGTCCTTTGCGCTCACATATTTCCGGGCATCTGCATCCCAATCCTCCAGTTCCACATTCAGATTCCCAGCCACAATCTTGTTCTGTCCACTGGTGACACTGTCTGTAAACCACGCAAAGGTACTACCCACCAGCATGGCTACGCACAGTACAACTGACAATATGCTTGCCAGCAGTGCGCGCTTGGTATGTTTGCTGTTTGTCATTGTTGTTCATCCTCCTCAAATTTCTCAATAGCTATATGTAAAATCACATTACTGCA
>CALDJI010000003.1 GCA_937901805.1 uncultured Clostridia bacterium
CCTCCTTGGTCCCGAGTCTCTACCCTCTCGGCCCGCTCCTTGCCCCCAGCGCCCGCTTAATCCCGGCCCATTCCCAGATATATTCCGTAAACCTTGCAGAAGCACAGACAAGCCCCCGGGACCGCCAAACGGCGGATTTCCCGAGGGCTTTCTTTTTTATACTATTTGGGCCGGGTGCTATCCTGTTCCAGCCTTTCGCCTGAGACCGGGTTCAGTCCCAACCGGCGGCTTGTTTCATCCCGCTCCATCGTTTCCTGAATAGCCCGCTTGATAAACCCGTTTACGGACTCACCACGGGCAGCGGCGTGGGCTTGTATGCTATCGCGTTCAGCATATGTCACACGGGCCCGCAACTCTACAAAATCCGCCGTATATTTTTTGTGCGCTTTTGCTTGCGCTGGCGTAAATCCCTTATATTGGCTTTTTTTCTCCATAGTCTATCACCTGTAAATATTATATCATGCTATTATATAAGCGTATATATTCCATTTGCACAAATACGCGTATCTGTTTTTGTCAAAAAATCCATATTGATATATACGCGTATCTATGTTATTATGATTGTGTCAGGAGGGAAACCCCTGATAATTCAACCGGGCAGGAGGTAAAGGAAATGGAGATTGATAGCATGACCCAGACCGAGTTAGCATCCTATCTTGAAACCCTGGCAAAACTGGTAGAGGCTACGGCCAAGGACGCGCAGGACGCGGCCCGGATTATCCGGGAAGCGATTCCCAAACAGTAAAAGAATAGGCTCCCCGCAACCTTCCAAAGCACAGGGAGCCTAAAGCAAAACACAGGGCGGCATGGCCTGCCACATGTCGCCCTCAGTGTAACACAATCGGCAGGGGAATGCAAGGCCATAGGCCGGGAGGTTAACATGATGAAATACTTTATCGAGTGCAAGACCCTGGACGAACTCAAGAAAGAGTATCGCCGTTTGGCCATGATCCACCACCCCGACGTTGGAGGAACCGTCGAAGCCATGCAGGCAATCAACGCTGAATTCGAGGCACTTTTCCCCGTGTTCCGCATGGCACAAGACAAAGCCACCCAGACCCGCAGCAGCGAGACCGCCGCAGAATATCGCAGCGAATTCTACACCGCCAACGGCTGGAAGGGGACCAATTATGACCCCAATTTAAGTTTGAAAGAAATCGCTGTTCTTGTTCGGAAGTTTATCAAGGAAAACTTCCCTACTTATAAATTCAGCGTGCGTACAAAATATGCGAGTATGTGCCAGGAACTTCTTGTCGATATGAAAGAAGCCCCCTGCGAGGTATACAAGTCTCTGGACGCTCTGACCGTCGAAGACATTTCCGAGATCATCCACAAAGCAAACCGGAATAACATTTGGTCTCTCACCTGCTGGAGCGATGAGGAAGCCCTTGCCGAAATTTCCCGCATTTGGGATGAGCACGGCGCATGGTACAAAATCCCCGCTGAACAGATCCGCGCCACCGCCGAAGCAGTAGACGGTTTTGTAAAGTCATTCAATTATGAAGACTGTGACGGGATGATCGACTATTTTGATGTTAATTTCTATTACTTTGGATGTTTACAGGACAACGCCCGCTCTGTAAAATTTGTTCCCAAAACCGCCCGGCTCACCTCCAAGGAAAA
>CALDJI010000004.1 GCA_937901805.1 uncultured Clostridia bacterium
CCAAGCTGTTGAAAGCCTGATTCAAAAGATGTTGTTAGAACGGGAAAATGATCGGGCAGATCGGAGGAAATATCATCTTTCCCTGACGATAAAGACAAAACCGATTACTGATTCCCTGGAACACCAGTTTGCACGGTTTTATGAAGAAGTATTTGAAGGGATTTCCGAAAAAGATCGGGAATGGTATCACGATATTCAGGAACAGATTACCTGTAATACAAAAAATGCTATGGTAAGGAGAGGTTTACAGTGAATCAGGATAACGATTTTCTGGGAAAAGAACCAGTCGGAAAGCTTTTGTTAAAGCTGGCTCTTCCCACGGTGGCTGCACAGGTCATCAATATGCTGTACAATATTGTGGACAGGATTTACATCGGGCACATTCCAAATGTTGGCTCTTTGGCGCTGACAGGGGTAGGCGTCTGTATGCCGCTCATCATGATTGTAACGGCATTTGCCTCCTTCGTTGGGTATGGCGGCGCTCCAAGGGCGTCGATTTTCATGGGGCAGGGGGATCATGAATCTGCTGAAAAAACGCTTGGAAACTGCTTTTTTGTGCAGGTTTTAATTTCAGTAGTTTTAACGGCAATTTTGCTTATCTGGAACCGGGATTTTCTGCTGGCCTTTGGCGCCAGTGAGAATACGGTTGAATATGGGGTCGGCTATATGAACATCTATGCTGTCGGCACCATATTTGTCCAGATTACACTGGGAATGAATGCATTTATCACAGCTCAGGGATTTGCAAAAACAGGCATGCTTTCTGTGCTGATCGGCGCGGTTGCCAATATTGTATTGGATCCAATTTTTATTTTTGGACTGAATATGGGAGTGCGTGGGGCTGCCCTTGCGACAATTATTTCCCAGGCGATGTCCTGTACTTGGGTGCTGGCCTTCCTTTTTGGAAAAAAGACGCACCTGAAAATTCGCAGCACCAATTTGCGTCTACAGGGGAAAATTATTTTTCCAAGCCTGGCGCTGGGCTTGTCTACTTTTATTATGCAGGCCAGTGAGAGTATTATTTCCATCTGTTTCAACTCCTCATTACTGCGGTATGGGGGAGATATTGCAGTTGGTGCAATGACAATTTTGACCAGTGTCATGCAGTTTGCTATGCTGCCTTTGCAGGGGCTGGGACAGGGAGCGCAGCCCATCATCAGCTATAATTATGGGGCACAGAATGCGGATCGTGTAAAAGCGGCATTTTCTTTATTGCTGAAATCCAGTCTTTGCTATTCAACGTTACTATGGGCATGTGTAATGATATTTCCACAAGGCTTTGCAGCAATGTTTACTTCCGATCCTGCGCTGCTGGAATTTACTAGAACCGCGCTGCGTATTTATTTGGCCTGCCTGCTTCTGTTCGGGATTCAACTGGCTTGCCAGATGACATTTACCTCCCTTGGAAATGCGAAAGCTTCCATTCTGGTTGCAGTAATGCGAAAATTTGTCCTCTTAATCCCGTTGATTTATCTGTTGCCGCTTGTCTTTACTTCGGAAAAAACCATAGCAGTTTATATGGCGGAGCCAGTGGCAGATTTTCTTGCCGTTTCATTTACTGCGGTGCTTTTCACTTTTCAGTTTAAAAAAGCACTCAGGCAGCTTTCTCCCGTTGGACAGTCTGAAGTAAAAAAAGTGAAATAATCAGAGAAAGGAGACCTGAAACAGGTCTCCTTTTTCTGATGATGGCCGGTAGTTTAAAGGAAATGTTTTCCAGGTATGATGAACGGTATTTTGTGACGCGTTTCTTGTAAAACCATACCCATTGTGGTATACTAACACATTGACAAAAAGAAAAACTTGTAGTAGTATGTGTGAAGCAAACATTTGTTCCATTCTGATGAATTAAGCATGGGGCAAGAAAATTTAAAAACACAAAACAGTTCGTTCTACAGCCAGATAAGAGGAGAAAACTGCTTATGGGTGAACAGGTAAATCAAGAACGTTTTCAACTAGTATCTCCTTACAAGCCCACCGGTGATCAACCGCAGGCAATTGCCAAACTGGTAGAGGGAATTCAAAGAGGGGATAAAGAGCAGACATTGCTCGGGGTTACGGGTTCTGGCAAAACTTTTACCATGGCCAATGTAATCGCCCAGGTGAACCGGCCCACTTTGGTTTTAGCACACAATAAGACGCTGGCAGCGCAGCTGTGCAGCGAATTCAAAGAATTTTTCCCTAACAATGCAGTCGAATATTTTGTGTCTTATTACGATTATTATCAGCCGGAGGCCTATGTACCCAGTACGGATACCTATATTGAAAAGGACAGCGCTATTAACGATGAAATTGATAAGCTGCGCCATTCTGCCACCTGTGCGCTTTCCGAACGCAGGGATGTCATCATTGTGGCAAGTGTTTCCTGCATCTATTCCCTTGGCGACCCGATTGACTACCGGAGTATGGTTATTTCTCTGCGTACAGGGATGCAGAAGAGCCGGGATGAACTGATTAAAAAACTGGTAGATCTTCAATATGAACGCAATGATATCAACTTCATCCGCAATAAGTTCCGGGTGCGTGGCGATGTAGTGGAAATTTTTCCGGCTTATTCGAGCGAAAATGCCATCCGTGTGGAATTTTTCGGGGATGAAATCGATCGGCTCTCGGAAATTAACACTGTGACAGGTGAAGTGAAAGCGGTTGTTCAGCATACGGCGATTTATCCGGCCTCTCATTATATTATTCCGCCGGATAGAATGCAGGCGGCGATTTCCAATCTGGAGCGGGAAATGGAAGAACGCGTCAAATTTTTTAAGGAAAACGATCGCTTTATTGAAGCACAGCGAATTGAACAGCGTACCCGCTACGATATGGAGATGCTGCAGGAAGTCGGCATCTGCAAGGGGATTGAAAACTATTCCCGCGTCCTTTCGGGCAGAGATCCGGGGAGTACGCCCTATACGCTCCTAGACTATTTCCCGGATGATTTTTTGCTGATGGTTGATGAATCCCATGTAACGCTCCCACAGGTTCGCGGAATGTTTGCAGGGGATTATGCCCGGAAAAAGACCCTGGTGGATTTTGGGTTCCGTCTTCCCTCGGCCTTTGACAACCGTCCGTTAAATTTTGATGAGTTCTATGATCATATCAATCAGGCGGTTTTTGTCAGTGCAACTCCCGGTCCGCTGGAAAAAGAGAAGAGCACCCAGATTGTCGAGCAGGTGATCCGTCCAACCGGCCTGGTCGATCCGGAGATTTCCGTCAAACCGGTGGAGGGGCAGATCGACGATCTGCTCTCAGAAATTAACCAGCGCACGGAAAAAGGGGAGCGCGTCCTGGTGACGACGCTGACCAAAAAGATGGCGGAGGATTTAACCGATTATCTTGACTCCAGGGGTGTAAAAGTCCGGTATATGCACCATGATATTGATACCATGGAACGGATGGAAATTATCCGTGACCTCCGCTTAGGGGAATTTGACGTCCTGGTGGGTATCAACTTGCTCAGAGAAGGGCTGGATATTCCGGAAGTTTCCCTGGTGGCGATTTTGGATGCGGACAAAGAAGGCTTCCTGCGTTCGGAGACTTCGCTGGTTCAGACAATTGGACGTGCGGCCCGTAACGCAGAGGGAAAAGTCATCATGTATGCAGACGCCGTGACACCATCCATGGAACGCGCGATTAGTGAGACATACCGCCGCCGTGAAATCCAGATAGCCTATAATACGGAACATGGGATTGTCCCCAAAACCATTAAAAAGGATGTCCGGGATATTATCGAAATTAGCAGCAAAGACCGTCCCGGCAAAAAAGGAAAGGGTGCTTCTGTAAAACGGTTAAGCCGTGCAGAGCGTCAGGAGCTCATTGAGAAACTGACGAAGGAAATGAAAAACGCGGCCAAACTTTTGGAATTTGAACAGGCTGCTTATCTTCGTGATCGGATAAAGGCATTAAAAGAACAGAAATAAGAGGGGGAGCTTTGTTTGCCAAAGGATAAAATTGTGATCAAAGGAGCAAGAGTCCACAACTTAAAAAATGTGGATTTTGAAATCCCACGTGACAAGTTGATTGTCTTTACAGGGCTTTCCGGATCGGGAAAATCTTCACTTGCTTTCGACACCATCTATGCAGACGGGCAGAGGAGATATGTGGAGAGTCTTTCCTCCTATGCCCGTATGTTTTTAGGTCAGATGGAAAAACCGGACGTGGATTATATCGACGGGCTTTCTCCGGCAATTTCCATCGACCAGAAGACTACTTCCAAAAACCCGCGTTCAACTGTTGGAACGGTGACGGAAATCTACGATTACCTCCGTCTTCTCTATGCACGGGTTGGGATTCCGCATTGTCCGGTCTGCGGAAAGGAAATCAAACAACAGACAATCGACCAGATTGTGGATAAGGTGATGGCCCTGGACGAGGGAACCAGAATCCAGGTGCTTGCTCCGGTAGTACGCGGGAGAAAAGGGGAGCATGTCAAGGAGTTTGAAACTGCCCGTCACGCGGGTTTTGTCCGTGTCCGGGTGGATGGAAACCTCTATGATCTCTCCGAACAGATTAAGCTGGAGAAAAATAAAAAGCACACGATCGAAATTGTCGTTGATCGGTTGGTGATAAAAGAAGAAATCAAGTCCCGTCTGACGGATTCCCTGGAAACTGCCGTAGGGTTAAGCGGCGGGATCGCTGTCATTGACGTGGTTGGCGGGGAAGAGTTGCTTTTTTCTCAGAATTATTCCTGTCCGGAACATGATGTCAGTATTGAGGAGCTTTCTCCTCGGATGTTTTCCTTCAATAATCCCTATGGCGCCTGTGAAAAATGTACCGGTCTAGGGACATTTCTGCGTGTGGATCCGGATCTGATTATCCCGGATAAAAGCCTTTCGATTCGCCAAGGGGCAATCCGGGCGAGCGGATGGAATTATTCAGAAGGCGGAACAATCGCCCAAATGTATTATGAAGCATTGGCAAAGCATTATCATTTTTCTTTGGATGAACCAGTGAAAAAACTGCCGAAAGAGGCGTTGAACGTCCTTTTATATGGGACAAAAGGCGAAAAAATCAAGATGGTACGAAAAAGCGAGTATGGGGAGGGTACCTATACTACGGATTTTGAAGGAATCGTCAACAATCTGGAACGCCGTTTTAAGGAGACCAACAGCTCCTGGATGCGGGAAGAGATCCAAAGCTGTATGAGTGAAGAGCTCTGCCCGGACTGTCATGGAGAACGCCTGAAAAAAGAATCCCTGGCTGTCACTATCGGCGGAATCAATATCAGTGATTTCTGTAAGATGCCGGTGACAAAAGCTCTTGGGTTCCTGGATCAACTGGAACTTTCCGAACGCGATATGATGATTGCAGAAAGGATTTTGAAGGAGATCCGTGAACGGCTGGGCTTTTTGCAGAGCGTTGGTTTGGAGTACCTCACCCTGTCCCGCTCTGCAAGTACCCTTTCCGGCGGGGAAAGCCAGCGTATCCGCCTGGCAACCCAGATTGGATCTTCTCTGGTAGGAGTCGTCTATATTCTGGACGAACCGAGTATCGGCCTGCATCAGCGGGATAATGATAAGTTGATTGCCACGCTGAAACGTCTTAGGGACTTGGGAAACACCCTCATCGTCGTAGAACATGATGAAGACACCATGCGCGCGGCGGATTACCTGGTGGACGTCGGCCCTAAAGCGGGGATTCACGGCGGAGAAATTGTCTGCGCTGGATCCATTGATGATATCATTCACTGCAAAAACTCCATCACTGGTCAGTATTTAAGCGGGGAGAAAAAGATTCCCGTACCAGAAAAACGCCGGGAAGGGAATGGAAAATTCCTCAAAATCGTGGGAGCGAAACAGAATAACCTGAAAAATATTGATGTAGAGATCCCATTAGGAACATTTACCTGTATAACCGGCGTTTCCGGTTCCGGGAAATCCTCCCTAATTAATGAGATCCTCTATAAAAGCCTAGCAGCACAGTTAAACGGGGCCAGGACTAAGTCCGGAGCGCATGAGGAAATCCTCGGGATCGAACACCTGGACAAGGTAATCGATATTGACCAGTCCCCAATCGGCCGTACTCCCCGTTCCAATCCTGCGACTTATACGGGAGTATTCACAGATATCCGGGAAGTGTTCAGCCAGACCCAGGATGCAAAGATGCGCGGATACAATTCCGGCCGCTTTTCCTTTAATGTCAAGGGAGGGCGCTGTGAAGCCTGCGAAGGCGACCGCATCATCAAAATCGAAATGCACTTCCTGCCGGATATCTACGTTCCCTGTGAAGTTTGCAAGGGGAAACGGTATAATCGGGAGACTTTAGAAGTAAAATATAAGGGGAAGAACATCCATGACGTCTTGGAAATGACGGTGGAAGAGGCTTGCAAGTTTTTTGAAAATATTCCCAAAGTTAAGCGCAAACTCGATACGCTCAACGAGGTCGGGCTGGGATATGTCAAACTTGGACAGAGTGCGACAACCCTGTCCGGGGGAGAGGCACAGCGTGTAAAGCTGGCAACGGAACTTTCCCGCCGCTCTACCGGAAAGACCATTTATATTTTGGACGAGCCGACAACCGGTCTTCATACAGCAGATGTCCATAAACTGATTGAAGTACTGCAAAAATTAGTGGATACCGGCAATACGGTAGTGGTTATTGAGCATAATCTTGATGTCATCAAAACGGCGGACTATATTATTGATCTCGGCCCAGAGGGCGGGGACAAAGGCGGCAGAATTGTTGTCTGTGGAACGCCGGAAAAGGTTGCAAAAACAAAGAAATCCTATACCGGGCAATATCTCAAAAAAATGCTGTAATTTTCCAAAAAACTCTTTACAAAAGTCTACTTTCATGGTATACTTCAAATAAAGATTCAGTAATGAAAATGTCAGATAAACAGGAGGAAACATTATGAAAAAGTATGTATGTACTGTATGCGGATATGTCTATGATGAGGCAGAAGGCGCACTGGATCAGGGAATTGCAGCTGGCACCGCATTTGCCGACCTCCCAGAAGACTTCGTCTGCCCGCTGTGCGGCGTTGGCAAAGACATGTTTGAAGAGGCATAAGATCAACTTGAATAAAAGGGGAGGCACATTCTGTAGCCTCCCTGTTTCCATGTAAAGATAGAATATTTGACAGAAAAAGCGTTTGAAAGATTGGCTTTTACAGGGGAATATAATTATAAAAAGATAATGACAGTTTTAGGAGGAGATAGTATGCACTGTACTCGCAAAGTGACCAATGATATTTACTGGGTTGGAGGAAATGATCGCCGCCTGGCGCTGTTTGAAAACCTGTTTCCAATTCCGCGCGGGGTATCTTATAATTCCTATGTGATTTTGGATGAAAAGACAGCTGTTATGGATACCGTGGATTCTTCGATTACCCGCCAGTTTTTAGAAAATGTAGAACATGTCCTGGCAGGCAGGAAACTGGATTATTTGATTGTCAACCATATGGAGCCGGATCACTGCTCTACTATTGCAGATATTGTTTTGCGCTATCCGGAAGTGAAAATTGTCGGCAATACCAAAACAATTCAGCTGATTGGTCAGTTTTATGATTTTGATTTGGAAGGCCGTACCATTGTTGTCAAAGAAATGGACGAGCTTTCTCTTGGCTCTCATAAATTGACCTTTGTCAATGCACCGATGGTTCACTGGCCGGAAGTAATGATGAGTTATGAGTCCAGTGAGAAAATCCTGTTTTCCGCCGATGCATTCGGCTCGTTTGGCGCGCTTAACGGAAATTTGTTCAACGATGAAGTGGAGT
>CALDJI010000005.1 GCA_937901805.1 uncultured Clostridia bacterium
TGAAAACACAGGAGAAGTTTCAAAAAATGATCTGCCATGCCTATGAAACGGTTCCCTTCTATCACAAATTGTTTGAAGAGCGCCGCCTCAATCCAAAAGATATTGCCGAGCCATCCGATTTAAAAAAGCTCCCTGTTTTAAAAAAAGAGCACCTTCAGGATGAAGTGCATGATCATCTGTCCTCTAAATACAGTGTGCAGTATATGAATGGCCTTTTGATTGAAAAAAGGACGTCCGGTTCTACCGGAAAATGCCTGAAGATTTTCTGGTCTATTTCGGACAGTGTTTTGTGTGATTCGGGGGCATGGAAATACCGTGGCAAATGGTATGGGATTACTCCTCAGGACCGATATCTCAGTTTCCATACCACAATTTATGCAGGAAACCGCCTTATCCCAAATCAGGAAATTTTGGAGAAAGAGCATGGAGTGAATCTGTCTATCAATAAAATGAACCTGCATCGGGCTAATTTGAAAGAATATTATCAGAAAATCAAAGAATTTCAACCGGTATGGATTTTGGGACAGCCCAGTATTTTAGAAATATTATCCAGCTATCTTTTGGAGCATCATCTTACCCTGGACAGCGTACGTTATCTCGAAATGACGGGGGAATACCTTACCAGTGCCGTCCGGGAGCAGATTGCCCAGGCGTTTCCAAGGGCAGATATTGCAAATATGTACGGTTCTAATGAAACTGGAACCATTGCATTGGAATGTCCGAATGGGCATATGCATCTTGTAGAATCGAATGTGGTTGTGGAAATCCAAAAGGATGATGAAGAGAAAGAGGACGGAGAGGTTCTGGTTACCAGTCTCCGCAATACGGCAATGCCAATTTTGCACTATGCGCTGGGAGATCGTGCGAAAATTGAAACTGTTTGCTGTGAATATGCGTCTTCCCCCATCATTGAAGTGACGGCAGGACGTGTAGGGCAGACAATTCGCCTTCCAAGTGGGGAGGAAAAGGGATGCTATGTCCTGCTTCATCCAGTGGAGTATATCAATAACGATTTGAACAACCCGATTACTCAATTCCAGGTTGTCCAAAAAGCCCCGGATTCCTTTGATGTCTATCTTGCATTGGCCCCGCGCTTCAGAAACTGGAAAAAGGCTATTTCAGAGATTTATGAGCGAGAGGCCGGAATTGCCGTAGGGCAGGGTCTGCATTGGAATTTCTATTTTGAAGAAAAGCTTTTCCCGGATGAGAATACCGGTAAGCTACAGTTTTTTAAGAGTGAACTCTGAACAAGAGAACAAAACGGATGGACTTTTGTCCATCCGTTTCTCCCATCACGGGAGAAGGAAGGGCGCATGGATGAATCGGAAAATTGGAATTGTTATGGAAAATTCTGCTGAATATGTCAAGTGTCTGCTTGCTATTTGGCGGGAAGGAAATTGCGCGGTGCTTCTGGATTGGAGACTGCCTGCTGAACAAATTCTTCAAATGCTGGATCGAAGCGGGGCTGAAGAATGCTATCTGGATAAAAGCCTTCAGAAAAAGTTTCCGAAAGAGACTGCGGTTTCTCTTCATTGGGTGGATATATCATCGTTTCATACAATGCGTCTTCCCGCTTCCCTCTATCAAGGTTTTTCTTTTGAAAAAAGCGAGGAAGACGCTGTCATTTTATTTAGTTCGGGGACCACTGGAAAGGCAAAAGGGATTGTCCTGTCTTACCGTGCGTTGTTTTACAATAGTACCGCAGTGGCAGATTATCTCCAGGTTACTCCGGGAGATTGCTTTTATATCAGCAAGGCTTTGTCCCATTCTTCTACTTTGGTAGGAGAGCTCCTGGTAGCCCTGCGTTTTGGCGCGGGGATTGTGCTTGCCCCGACAAGGGTTCCTCCTCGGGTTGCACTGCGCTGTATCTGTGAAGAACAGGCAACGCTGCTCTGTGTCAACCCAGTACTGCTGCAACTGTTTTTAAAAACGCAGAGGCGTTTGAAACTGAATTTGCCGCTCCGGGCAATTTATACCAGCGGAGCAGTTGCCGGAAAACAACTGATGCTTGATGCCAGAGAGGTGTTTTTTCCTATCCCGGTACTGAATGTATATGGATTGAGCGAGGCGGGGCCAAGGGTGAGCGCGCAGCGTCCCGCTATGGCAGATACTCCCGGCTCTGTGGGAGTTCCGGTTGAAGGCGTACAAATCCAAATTCGGGAAGAACAGGGGAGTTTGTGTAGACCAAACAGCCAGGGAACTATTTTTGTCCGCTCTCCAAGCGCGATGACAAGATACCTCAACGGTCCGTCCCCTTTCCAGGGAGAATGGCTGAATACAGGGGATCTCGGTTATCTTTCGGAAGCTGGAGAACTCTTTGTTGTTGGGCGCGCCGATGACAGGATAGTTCAGGAGGCGCATAATTTGGAACCAAATGGAATTGAGGAAGTGCTGCGATCCTGTTCGGGAGTCGAAGATTGCATGGTGTTTGGTGTGGAGGATTCTCAATTTGGCCAGCGGGCGGTTTGTCTCTATATTGCCCGGCAGGAACTCCAGAAAGAGCTTTATCTTTATGCAAAGCAGCAACTGGCAGATTATGAAATTCCGAAAGAGTTTCATCAGGTGCAATCTCTGCCCGTTACAGCTTCAGGAAAACGTTCACGGAAACTGGCGCGCCTGTGGTATCAGGAGCAGGGAGGGGATTTTTCATGAACCAGGGTATCAAAGTCGCTGTGCTGGATGACGGTATTTTTCAGGGAAAATATTGCCTTCCCTCTTTGCAGTGGAATATCAAAATGCAAAATGGGATTTTGGAAGATCCTTATCAATCTTCGCAGCCACATCGTGTGACCAGTCATGGAACAGTTTGTGCAGCCATTATTCATCATTACGCCCCACAGGTACAGCTGAGCAGTGTAAAAGTCATCTTTGGCGAACAGCGGACAGGAAATCCCGATGATCTGATTGCCGGAATCGACTGGTGCCTTACCCATCAAATGGATCTCGTTCATCTAAGTATTGGGACAGTGGAAAGCCGGGATTTTCCAAAACTCGGCAGGAAAATTCATGAGGCCGTAAAACGTGGGCTTGTCTTTGTTGCGGCACAGAGTAATACCCGCCGCTATACTTATCCGGCTTGTCTTGCCGATGTGATTGGCGTCCGGCAGCGGCCGATTTACCACGGTTCACAATATCGAATGAATCTTGATGCATTGAACGGCGTTGAGATTTTGGCAAGTTCCGCGCATGCCCTGCCTCTTATGGATGGAGGGGTACAGAAAACACCGATCTGCAATAGTTTTGCAGCCCCGCTGATCACGGCCAAAGCGGCAAATCTGATGGCAAAAAGCAAATGCTCGCTTTCCAAGGAAGCACTCTGCCTGTTGCTTTCACAGGAAGAGGACTGTCTTGCGAGAGCACCGTATGATCCCTATTTTCAAGCGATAAACTATGATTACCCGATACAGCAGGTCGATGTTCTTTCCCCATCCCAATGTGATGAGGTGGAAAAGCACGGGGAAAAAGCATATTTTGTTTTTACAAAAGCTCTGACTGAACAACAGCGGGAACGTATGTGCCGACTGAAAAAGAGATACTTCGATCCGGGCGAGTATGAAAAACGGTTCCTCCGAAAACGGACGGAAGGAAAAACGGAGATTCCCATGATATCCTTTGCGACAGGGAATCTGGAGAAGGATCAACAGCTGGCTGAGAGAATGGAACGGGCCGTCTATGATCAGAGTTATTATCCGGCAGTTCTTTCCCCTTATCCGCAGGACAGCGGGCGGGGTTGGTTTTACTGTCCACCTGGGAGCGATGGGTATCCGGCTGCCTGTACCATTGCCAAAGAGCTGCGTCCGGATATTCTGATTTTATGCTCCTCAGCAGAGCCGCGTGCAGATATTCGTGTCCGGCGGCAAAAGGATTCTTTTGTAGTCATTTCTGAGGAAGGAGAGTATGCGTGCACGGATATACAACAGGTCATGAGAACCGTGTGCGGATTGGTTTTTGAAGATGAATAAAGGAAAGAAAACAGTCCGTCAAAAACTGAGTGAATCCGCAGCATCGGCTCTGTTTGCTGTGACGCTGCCCTTTCATGTCGCACCGTTCCTGTATCTGGTATTTTTGCTGGTGCAATTGCTCAGTTCCACCATACCGGCAGTTTCCATTCTGCTTTTTCAAAAAATGATGGAGGAACTGGTACTGGTCTATCAGGGGGTATTGCATGTCGATACACTGATCTTACTGATTGGGGGTTATTTAATCCTCCAAGCACTTTCGACACAGTTTTCCAACCTGATTCAGTTTTTTTCCTCCCTGCTGACGGATCGGGCAAAGCAATTTGTGGATTTAAAAACCATGCGTCAGTTAGCGTCCATCCCTATGGCGCATTTTGATAACAAAACGGATCAGGATACCATTCAAGTGGTTATGGACAGCCAGGCGATGATCTCCCAGACAATTACCTGGATTGTCACTATTCTGGGAATGGCATATTCTTTTCTTTCGGTGTCCGGGGTGTTTTTTGCCCAGTATCCTTGGCTGGCGCTGGTTTTTCTGCTGACTTACCTTCCCGGAACGGCGGCATCCTATCTGCTCAGCCGGAAGCTTGATCGCTGGTCGATTTTCTCCACGCCGGAGTTCCGAAAGAAAAATTACTATAAATCCCTTCTTACCCGTCCGAAGTACGCAAAGGAACTGAGACTCTTTCACCTGGAAAAGCCATTCCGGGAACAATATCAGACACTCTGGAACCAGCTGCGTACGCAAAAGGAA
>CALDJI010000006.1 GCA_937901805.1 uncultured Clostridia bacterium
TCATATTTGTCAGCCAACTCGTCAATCGTCGGCGCGAGCATTTTGCAGGGTCCGCACCAAGTGGCAAAAAAATCTACCAAAAGGTGTTTTTCCTTCAAAAGTTCTTCAAATTTTTCTTTGTTTACATGCAGTGCTGCCATTGTTCATTACCTCTCTTTTCTATAATTATTTTATCGGCGACCAGCCAAAGTAACATGAATGCCTGTCCTTAGCATCCCATCCAATCCGGATATTATGCCTCGGTAACCCCCAATTCCTGTTCAGAAATCTCCTTTCCGCATTCCTCACAGTAGTATTTCATCTGCACCGGATGTCCGCAGGCAGTGTGAATCAATCGTTTGTAGCAGGTAGAAAGATGTTTTTCACCCCACAGCATAATACTGTGAAAAACCATGTGCAGATCTTCTCCCACCGGAGTGAGCCGGTACTGATAACGCGGCGGATGTTCCTGATAGAGCCGGGAATGGATAAAACCATCCTCTTCCAGCGTTTTCAGTCGTTCTGACAGGAGATTGCTGGCAATCCCAGGAAGCGCCTGCTGCAATTCTTTATAGGTAGAATTGCCGTGCATAACTGCGTACAAAATAAGCAGCGTCCATTTATCCCCGATTAAGTTCAATGTCTGTGCGACATTGCAGGGCAACTGATACTGATTTTTCATCAGTCCGCCTCCTTCTTTTCTTGTATTCATCATATTCCAAAAACTTTATTTTGTCAAGTAACTTTACAAATAAAAATCTACAATTTAAGTGTTTTATTATTCCGCCTTGTCGGAAAATGATGAAAACCCTCTCGGAAGAAGGAACCTCTTCCGAGGGGGTTTGGGAAAGTTTTTCATCAAAAACAAGGTTTTCTGAAAACCTGTCTCATCATATAGTTTTCTTTTGCAGAGCCCTTTTCATTCTGCATACATAATCACAACAGGGGGCAATACATGCTTCCCCATACTGCTCAATCTTTTGAACTAATTGCGTATCCACAACAATTCCATCCACCATATCAAGGTTCTCCGGCAAATCATCCTCAGAAGACGCATCGCATCCGATGACGCAGGGGATCTCCTGTTCCCGCTTGACCAGGGATACTATCTCCGCCAGTTCGGAAACAATTCCCGGCCGACAGCTGGGAGCAGGAACACAGACAACCATGCCCTCTGCCGCTTTTGACAAGGTGCTAATCCGTTCTTCCGTTGCAGAGGTAATGATACTAATGAGAACAATCCCATATTTTTTGCAAAAGGGAATCAGTAAATCCCTTTCCTCATAGGGGACGTCCGGTACATTCAGCGCGTCAATCCCACAGTCCGCACAACAGGCAAAAAAACGTTCGATCCCATAGACATAAATGGGATTAATATAGCTCATCAGAATCAGAGGCACCTGTGTATGTTGGCGGACATGCTTTATCATTTCAAATACGCCGTCTGTAGTAGTGCCAGCTTTTAATGCCGCCTCATCTGCTTTTTGAATGGTAATTCCTCCTGCAACCGGATCGGAAAACGGTACGCTGACCTCCAAGACATCCGCCCCGGATTGTGCTGCTGAAATCAAAAGTTTCTCGGTTACCATAAGGTTTGGATACCCTGCCGTAATAAATGGAATAAGTGCTTTCTGTCCTGAAAATGCTGTTTTCATTCGACTAGTCATGAAGATCCACCCCTCTGTATCTGGCAATCGCTGCAACGTCTTTGTCTCCGCGGCCAGAAAGATTGACTACAATGATCTGGTCTTTATCCAGGGTCGGGGCCAATTTTCTGGCGTAGGCAATGGCATGCGAACTCTCAATAGCAGGAATAATCCCTTCTACCCTGGAGAGATATTCAAATGCACTGACCGCTTCATCATCTGTAATCGGGACATATTCGGCGCGTCCGCTGTCTTTCATCGCGGCATGTTCCGGGCCGATGCCCGGATAATCCAGTCCCGCTGAAATGGAATACACAGGAGCAATCTGACCAAACTGATCCTGACAAAAATAGGACTGCATACCGTGAAAAATTCCGACAGTACCTTTTGTCATGGTCGCTGCATGCTGAGCGGTCTCCACCCCGCAGCCAGCTCCTTCACAGCCGATAAGCCGAACGGATGGTTCTTCTGCAAATTCATGGAACAGGCCCATCGCATTAGAACCGCCGCCTACACAGGCAATCAGGACGTCCGGAAGTCTCCCCTCCCGTTTCAGCATCTGCTCCCGGACTTCCCTGCCGATGATACTCTGAAAGTCCCGGACAATGGTTGGGAAGGGGTGAGGACCAACGACCGAACCAATCACATAGTGGGTATCTTCAATTCTTCTGGTCCATTCACGCAGGGTCTCATTGACTGCATCCTTCAATGTCTGCGTTCCACTGGTCACTGCATGGACTTTTGCCCCGAGCAGTTCCATCCGATAGACATTCAGTGCCTGGCGGTCCGTATCCTCTTTCCCCATAAAGATTTCACATTCCATTCCCATTAAGGCGGCAATTGTGGCAGTGGCAACCCCGTGCTGTCCTGCTCCTGTTTCTGCAATAACCCTTGTTTTGCCCATTCTTTTTGCTAATAGGACCTGGCCAATGACATTGTTAATTTTATGGGAACCGGTGTGGTTCAAATCTTCCCTCTTTAAATAGACTTTTGCTCCGCCCAGATCTTTTGTCATTTTTTCTGCATCTTTTATCACATATACT
>CALDJI010000007.1 GCA_937901805.1 uncultured Clostridia bacterium
AAATCCCATACTGCGCACAGCGGATCGACCGTAAAGACATTGGAATGCATTTTGTCTGATATGAGGCCGAAAGTGCTATATGTATTTGATAATATCAACTACATGAGCGGTGCCAGAAACGCTGCATTGATGCAGACAGAAGTGGTTGGAAAAATTGCACAGGTGGACTTGTTTTCTGCAGAGGCTTGCTGCGATAAAAGCCTTATACGGCAATATCGCATAAATCGCATAATCAGCATGGGGCAAAATGATATGATGCAGCTGCTGTCCACTCCGATACGGGATATCTTGCGCAGCAAAATGGTTTCGCGCAGCAAGAAGCTGATGCGATTTGCATATGCCGTACTGGCTCGCCTGGGCCAGGAATCTCTGATCCCGAATTTTATTCTTGCGCGGGAGATGCGCACGATATTTGAGGGATATGATGTCATTTTTGTGGTCAGCGAGGCATCCAAATTGAGAAAGTTTGTCTCCTCACTGAAGAACCCTGGTAAAGTGCAATGGATCCATACGGATTATGCTGCCTGGAAAGAAAGAAGCGCATGGACAAGAGCAATCACCAAAAATGACAATCAGATCTATAAAAAGTACGACACCGTCGTTTGTCTCAATCAAACACTTCGGGATAAATTTGTTTCCCTCTATCCTCAGTTTGCAGAAAAGACCATTGCAGTGCCGAATCCGGTCCCGCGTGATGAAATTTTGCGAAAGTCCTCAGAGAGCACCCCTTTTTTGGTTGACCGCTTCAAGCACAATTTGATCACGATCGGGCGGTTTGAGCCGGAAAAACGATATGATCGCCTTCTGGAGATCGCGGCGGAACTGAAAGATCGCAGTTTCTGCTTTCGCTGGTACTTTGTAGGGGATGGCATGCTGTTTGACGAGATCAAAGAAAAACGGGACCAGTTGGGACTGGAGCAGGAAGTGGTGATGACAGGCGCGTTGCAAAATCCCTACCCTTTGTTGAAGCAATGCGGCTTGATGGTGTTGCTTTCGGAATATGAGGGAACGCCGGTTACCATTGATGAGGCAAACGTGCTGGGAGTTCCGGTGTTGGCCAACGATGTCGGCGGTGTGAAAGAGCAGATAGGGAAGGGCAATGGCATTGTTATTACACAGAGAGATCCCTATCAGATTGCGGATAGCATAGCCGGTTTTTTTAGAAAAATATATTAAAAAGTATGTGGAAAAGAGAGCGTGAAAATATAATGAACATACCTAAAGTATCGATTATTGTACCTGTGTACAATGTGGAAAAATACTTGGAAAAATGTTTGGATTCCCTTGTGAAACAGAGCTTGGATTCATATGAGATCATCGTTGTAAACGATGGGTCGCCAGACGGTTCTCA
>CALDJI010000008.1 GCA_937901805.1 uncultured Clostridia bacterium
TGCAGGTAACCGCGCAGATCATCCCATGAGTTTTTGGCAAACCCCAGTCCGAAATGCCGGATGGTCCGATCACTGAGCCCTCTGCTCCGGATATATTCCAGCGCCTCCGGCGTATGGATAAGGTTCTCATGGAAAAACCGTGCGGACAGGCGGTTCGCTTCCAAAATCCTAGTCTTGAGCTTGGCAGCACCATTGTCTGTTTCGTCTTCCGGAACTGTCATTCCTGCCTTGGCCGCAAGAAAACGCACAGCTTCCACATAATCCAGATTCTCAATATTGCGGATAAATGTGATAACGTCGCCGCCGGAACCGCATCCAAAGCAATAGTAGGAGCCATTTTCCGGATAGACAGTAAAAGAGGGCGTCTTCTCACTGTGAAAGGGACAAAGCCCTTTCACATACCCGCCGATAATATCCTCAATATAACACTGGTATTTGAGTTCATTGATAAAACTCTCCGGAATCATCCCCATCGCCTCCCGTCTCGGAAATACAGCCGGATTATTCCCCGCAGGCTCCTTGTAACGCCTCATAAAGTGCGGGATCGTGTTTTTTCAGGTTCATGGGCTTTAAGTCCCTTCCCGTCCATGCATGGGTCGTCGTCCCAGTACACAGCGGGGTATCCTCCCCCGCCCGGAATATCTGGTAACCAAACACAATCCTGGCCGGGGTCAGGCGTTCGATATGGGTTTCCACAGCCAGTTCATCCTCGTAATGGGATGGGCGCATATAGCGGCAGGTCAGTTCCGCAAGCGGGAGCATAATCCCCATTTGTTCAATCTCGGAATAAGTATATCCAAGCAGTTTAATAAAATCCGTCCTGGCAGCTTCAAACCAGATTGGATAATTGGCATGGTGAGCAATCCCCATCTGATCCGTCTCCGCATACCGGACCGTAATTGCCGTCTTTGATCGTACCATCTCTCATTTCTCCATTCCCAGTTACCGGCTCGGTCAAAAGCCCTTGGGCACAAAAAGCTCTTCATACAGGCTGATGCAGTATGGATCCGTCATACCGGCAATATAATCTGTGACCGCCCGGTCTTCACCCTGCGTCTCTGCAATCGCACGATATTCCGGCGGCATCTCTTCCACATGCCGTAAAAAATAGGAATACAATCTCTCCAGCAGGCTGAATACCTTGCGTTCTTCCTGCTTGACGTCCGGGTTCAGATAAACCGTATCAAACATAAACTGCCGCAGCCGTTCAAAAGCGCCGGCGATTTTCTCTTCACAGCGGATTTCCTCCCCGCTCGAGGCGATGATGGAGGTCACCAGCGCCGTAATCCGTTCCGATTTTGTCCGCCCCAGCACATAGATGCTGTCCCAGGGCAGATCCCGCTCGCTGAGAACCCCAGCGCGTACCGCATCCTCGATGTCATGGTTGACATAGGCGATTTTGTCTGCAAACCGGACGAGCTGCCCCTCCAGGGTTTTTGCCTTTGGTTCCGGGTTGGTGTGACAGGCAAACCCGTTAAGCACCTCCCAAGTGAGATTGAGACCCTTGCAGTCGTTTTCCACAAAGCAGACAATCCGCACACTGTGCAGGTAGTGCTTGTATCCCAGCGGGGAGAGCTTGGCAAGCGCCGCTTCCCCAGCATGCCCGAACGGGGTATGTCCCAGATCATGGCCCAATGCGATCGCTTCAGTCAAATCTTCATTCAAACGCAGCGCCTTTGCCATGGTGCGCGCAATCTGGGAAACTTCCAGCGTATGGGTCAGCCGTGTACGGTAATGGTCCCCTTTTGGCGCTAAAAACACCTGGGTTTTGTGTTTTAGCCTCCGAAATGCATTGGAGTGCAAAATCCGATCGCGATCCCGCTGGTATTCCGTACGGATGGGGCAGGGCTCTTCATACACTCTGCGCCCTCTGGTATTTTGGGAGAGCATTGCGCGTTCGGAAAGGATTGTTTTCTCAATTTCACAGGTTTGTTCCCGAATCGTCATAGAGATCCCCTTTCCGCAAAAACACAAAATTCCCCTTATACTTTATTATTACTCAGCCAAAACAGTTTTTCCTCTTTTTTTCTAAACTTTTTTAAACCTTTCCGTTTTCAAAAATCAGGATACTCTTACACAGCCTTTTTATGCCATATCGTCAAATTCTTCTTTGATCAGTTTTGGAACCAGTGTTCCGGCCGTCAGCTCGCTGAGCTGTTTGGAAAATGCTTCCACCCGATCCTTTCGCATTTTCAGGACAAGCGTTACCTGCTCCCCGAAATCTGAAGAAAGGGTTTCGATTTTGTAATCCGGCAGCAGGTAACTGATTTTTCCATACATCGCATAGTCAAATACCAACTCCAGGGTCTGACAGGGAACCATCGTGGCGATCCCCGCATTGGCCACCGCAATGGACGCCCCGTGCCCATAGGCGCGGATCAGTCCGCCGCCGCCCAGCAGGATTCCGCCGAAATCCCGGGTAACCACAACCACTGCATCCACAATCCCAGGTTTTGTAAGCACCTCTAAAATCGGGACGCCTGCAGTCCCCTGCGGCTCCCCCGCGTCCGAATACCTTCTCAGCTGTCCCTGTCTCAGCGAATAGGCATAGGCCCCATGGTGTGCATCCGGATACTTGGCGTGGATTTCCTCCAAAAAGGCAAGTGCCTCCTCCTCTGTGGCAACCGGTTTGGCCCAGCCGATAAAACGGGATTTTTTCTCTACAAACTCGTCGGTTCCGATTTTTTTCAAGGTCAGATAGGACATGGCATTTCCCTCCTGTTATTCGACTTTTTT
>CALDJI010000009.1 GCA_937901805.1 uncultured Clostridia bacterium
ACTCATCGAAAAGCAAGGGTTTGCTGATGCTTCCGATTTTGAAAAAACTCTCTCCTTCATTACAGAAGAAGACGAATTCCGGGAAAAACTTACCGAATATGTCAGAGAAACCGCTGAATGCGAAAGTCAGAAAACACTGCTGGAAACAGAACTCAGCGGAAAAGAGAGACAGAATCTCGAAAAAATGAAAGAACAGGAAAAGCTTTTGAATGAGCAGCAAAAACAATGCAGCGGGGAGTTATCTGCATTACAAGCACTGCTTTTTTCCAACCTAGAACATAGTCGTCAGGTAAAAGCGCTCTACCAATCAGTGAAAGACCAGGAAGACGAATATGCCAGACTTGTCCGCCTGGCCAGGCTCGCCAGCGGAAACAATGAGGCTAAAGTGGATTTTGAACGCTATGTGCTCGCCGCTTACTTTGATGATATCATCGAGGCTTCCAACCAGCGGCTTTCCAAAATGACCGGATACCGCTATCTGCTCCGGCGAAAACTGGAACGCGGAAAATACGCCAAGGCCAGCGGTTTGGATTTCGAGGTTATTGACAGCTGGAACGGCAAGGCAAGGGATATCACCACATTGTCCGGCGGAGAAGGCTTCCAAGCCTCCCTGGCGCTGGCGCTTGGCGTTGCGGATGTGATGCAGATGGTTTCCGGAGGAATTGAAATGAACACCATGTTTATCGACGAAGGATTCGGCACACTGGATCCACAGGCTCTGGATGAGGCAATCCGCACTCTGACTGAACTGACCAGTGAAAACCGTCTGATTGGGATTATTTCCCACGTTTCCGATCTCAAAGAGCGCATTCCCGCCCATATAGAAGTCTTCCCTTCCCGAAATGGGAGCAGCATCCATGTGGTTGTATGATTTTGCCTAAAATGTGGAAAAGTCTTTGGCGCAGTTTGAATGAATTTTTTTGAAATTTTACGTTGACAGATATCTATTCAGGTGCTATAATAGCATACGTTACAGCAAATCGGATAGAAATTCGACAAACTGTTACAAAACGGAATGCGGCAGTGCTGGAATTGGCAGACAGGCACGTTTGAGGGGCGTGTGTCCTTGACGTACGGGTTCAAGTCCCGTTTGCCGCACCAAACTAAGAAAAGCCGATCGCTTACTTGCGATCGGCTTTTCTTCTCTTTTGAAACCACAATTTCTTGAAAGCAGGGCACACAGCAGGAATTATTGCTGTTTTTTTAACAGACGGCCAATACATGCTGATAAGCAGAGAGAATTCAACTTTAAGGAAAAGGATCATCCCCATATAAAATGATTCAATCTGCTTCCTGAAATGCTGGACTGTTTCGAAAAAATTGGAGATATGTTTTCGGAAGCCGTATACAAAACAGTAGGGAATAGAGAATACTTGGCGTACTTTAATTGATATCCGTTTGTTTTCATAATTTTAATTTAAGAATCCATACTAAACAGCAGAGGTGTCACTATGGATTCTATATGGAGGAAAACGGAAAATCTGCCCCCATTTGAGACTTTGTCAAACGATCTTTCGGTAGATGTTTTGATCATCGGAGGAGGGATCACTGGGCTTTTATGTGCTTATCAACTGGAAAAAGCGGGAGTCCGCTATGTATTGGTAGAAGCAGAGAGAATTTGCAGCGGTATCACTAAAAATACCACGGCAAAAATTACTGCACAGCATGGGCTGATTTATCACAAACTGATTGCCCGGTATGGAACGGAACTCGCACAGATGTATCTTACTGCAAATCAAATGGCGCTCAGGGAATATCAAAACCTGTGTAATACAATTGACTGTGATTTTCAGATGAAAAACAATTTTGTATATTCCATTGATCAAAAAGAGCTTTTGGAACGCGAAATGTCAGCTCTTATGAAACTCGGTTATACCGCCGATTTTTATCAGAGCCTTCCGCTCCCGTTTCCGGTTGCTGGAGCGGTTTGTTTTCAAAATCAGGCGCAATTTCATCCTCTGAAATTTCTGTCTCGGATTGCACAGGGATTGAAAATTTATGAAAATACGGCAGTAAAACAGCTTACAGAGCATACGGCAATTACTGATAAAGGAAGAATTGCCGCGAAAAATATAATCGTCACAACTCATTTTCCTTTTTTAAATAAACACGGCAGTTATTTCTTGAAAATGTATCAGAATCGATCCTATGTATTGGCCTGTAAAAACGCCCCCCTATTGAACGGGATGTATTTGGATGCAGAAGAAAAAGGAATGTCTTTTCGGAATTATCGGGATCTTCTCTTTATTGGAGGTGGCAGCCATCGCACAGGGAAGCAAGGAGGAAATTGGGATGAACTGGAGCAGTTTTCCGCGAAATATTTTCCAGCTTCTCGTGAAATAGGACGCTGGGCGACACAGGATTGTATGACCTTGGATGGTATTCCCTATATTGGGAATTATTCGAAACACACCCCGCATTTTTATGTTGCTACTGGTTTTAATAAATGGGGGATGACTTCTGCTATGGTGGCGGCAAAAATTCTCGCTGACAGGATTGTGGGAAAAAGGAATCCCTATGCGCCTGTTTTTTCTCCTTCCAGGAGTATGTTTCATCCGCAGCTGATCGTGAATGCATTCGAGGCTGCCAAAAACCTGCTTGCAATTTCACCCAGACGGTGTCCGCATATGGGCTGCGCATTAAAATGGAACGCGCGGGAACATTCCTGGGACTGCCCCTGCCATGGTTCGCGGTTTACAAAAGAGGGGAAACTGCTGGATAATCCCTCTACGGGCGATCTGCGCTTGAAACCGGAAAAAAAGAGTTAAAAGAAAATTGGATGCCATAATGTTGACAGATGGGAAAAAGAGTGATA
>CALDJI010000010.1 GCA_937901805.1 uncultured Clostridia bacterium
CACCTGCAGGAGGCTGCAGCTGCTGCGACATGTGCAGCGGCCTTATTTGTACCGACTGTTGCTGTGAATGTATGGGCGGAGATTTAATTTCCTGCTGTTAAAAAGAGGTGGCTGCACAGTGAAAAAGAGTTCCAAAATTTCTCTTTGTGGCATGATGTGTGCACTTAGCATCGTTTTTATGTTTTTGACCGGCGTATTTCCCTATGCCACCTATGCCCTTCCGGCTCTGGCTGGGCTGACACTAATTGTTTTAGTAATAGAAACCAGTAAAAAATGGGCGTTCGTTGCCTATCTGCTGATTGCCCCGGACAGGATGGCTGTTTTGCTGTTTATGATCTTTTTCGGGTATTATCCTATCCTGAAATCCATGATTGAAACCAGATGGAGACGAATTTCAGAGTGGGTTTGCAAACTTTTGCTTTTTAATGCCGCTGTAGGCGCTGCTTATCTTTTGATGCAGTTCTTTGTTTCTGCGGAAGATATTTTTGTAATGTTTGGAAAATATGGCATACTGGGCATTATCGTAGGAATTCTATTCCTGAATGTTGTATTCGTCATCTATGATATTGCTGTTTCACGGGTGATTACCGCATACATACACTGGTTTCGTCCCAGGTATCTTCGAAAACTCCGTTAAAAAGGGTGTACAGAAATTTCTGTACACCCTTTTTTATGCAATACTTTCGGGTAATATCTTCTCCCGGATTGTCCAAAACTATCGGCTTTTCAGATCCGAAAACACCGTAATATTTTTTAATGGCGGCAGCAATGCAAAAAAGAGCACCGAAGTTAGGTACCCCATAAAAATACCGGACAAAAGCAGAACCGGCGCATAAGCAAAAGTTGTCAGGGAAGCCAGCAACAGTGATGAAATTATCAACTGACCTATATTGTGTCCAACCGCCCCGCAGATGCTGATAAACCGCAATGTAAAGCGGGCTTTTTTATTTTGAATGAAAAATGCCATTACCAGAAGGGAAAAAACACCTCCGCCCGCGCTCATCAATCCAGCGACAGCGCCTCTGGTCAGCAGTACAAACCCCGATTTCAAAACCGTAATCATTACTGCTGAGGGTATCCCCAAAAATACTGCTGAAAACATTGTAACAAGATTGGATAACCCTAATTTCACCCCTGGAGGCAAAAAAAATGATGTGGGGATCAAACTTTCGATAAAGGAAAAAGCACATGCCAGGGCAAACAAAAGTCCTAGCCTGGCTACTGTCCGGCTTTTTTGATTTGCCGTCATTTCAGCTTCCCCCTTTACCCAATTGAAATATGGTTACTCCCGATAGAACGGACAACAACTCCTGCAGGCAGGCAAACTGCCGTAGCGGAGTCCTCCGGCACTTTTCCAAAGCCTTCACACAATTTATCCGGACACTGTGAATGGACAAAAGAAATCCCTTCTCGGGTCACATGCAATGTGACCGGATAGGCAGAATCAATCCGTATTTCATACTCCCCTATTACTCGTTCTAAATCCACTGTGCGATAATGCTGCCCATCTACAGTAATCTCTACCATTTTGCCGGGCTGTCGAAAAAAGGCCAAAAAGCAGGCCAATGTCCCTAACAGAATACAAATAACTACGATTGCCGCACTTTCTGTTTTTGTCATTTTCTTCTTTGTGATATCAATCATGATATTTCCCCAATTGTTTTGATAAAATCCTTATAGTATCAGGATCTTTATTATAGCACACCGATATTTACTCTGCAAAAACTCTTTATCTAAGCAAATTCAATTTTTTTGAAACATATAAATAAGATCAACAAGGAGGGTGCTCAAATGGTCATAAAGCTCCGATCTCGTTTCTTGATCATACTTTTATGTGTTGTCATTGCAATTAGCCTGATCCCCTGTGGGGGGAAAGCAATATCTGTTTTTATTGATAACCGGACGATCCCTGTCGCAGACAGCGGAATAGAATTACCGGTTTTGATGTATCATCACATGCTCAAAAGCAGTAAACTGCTCGGGAATTATACCATTACCCCAACAGAATTTGAAAACGACCTGAAATACTTGAAAGAGCATGGGTATACTTGTGTGACAGTGCAGGATCTGATCTCTTTTTGCGAAGAGCAGGCCGCCCTTCCCGAAAAACCTGTCATGATCACTTTTGATGACGGATATGAAAGTGTTTATGAATATGCCTATCCCCTTTTAAAACAATACGGTATGAAAGCAGTCGTCTCCATTATCGGATATTATACGGATCTTTACTCAAAGACAGAGGATAAACATATCAATTACTCCCATCTTACCTGGTCTCAACTGCGGGAAATGACAGAATCCGGTGTGTTTGAAATACAAAACCACACTTATAACATGCATGGGAGCAGCACCAGAAAAGGGCTGAGAAAAAAAGACGGGGAAACAGAAGAGGAATACCGGAGTTCTGTTTGTGCGGACATCATTCAGGTACAAAACGAAATGAAAAAGAACCTGGGAATCACGCCAACCGCTTTTACATATCCATTCGGTTATATCACAAAAACCTCAAAAGAAATTATAAAAGATCTGGGGTTTCAAGCCAGTTTTTCCTGTGAAGAGGGTATTAACGTCCTGTCTGGAAATCCAGAGGAACTCTACCTGCTCATGCGCTATAATCGTGTCCATAACATCTCGACAGAACAATTCATGAATAAAGTTTTGAAAGGAAAACGCCGGAAACCTATTCCACTTACTCAACAATCACCGCTATAACATAAAGAATACGGAAGGAATCAAAGATTCCTTCCGTATTCTTTATCCCTCGCCAGCATGGTTTAAGACTGCCGGATCGGTAAATGGATATTTCCGATAATACTCTTTCTCCTGTTTATAAACGGAAGTTCTGTGTTTTTCCAGCAGTTCAACCAAATCATAGACGTCTATCCAGATTTCATGATCCCCTTCCTTTTGAGATTCGTCAAAAATCAGCTGCAAACCAAAATGGAGATGAGGGACGTTCATACCATTCACATTTTCCTGCGTGCTATATCCTGTCATCCCAAGATAACCAATGACATCTCCAGCCGTTACTATCTGTCCCTCTTGCAGACCTTCAGCATATGGATGATCTTTTCTTAAGTGAGCGTAGTAATAATACCGCTTTTTATCAAAACTGCGAATACCAATTCTCCATCCTCCGTACTGATTCCAGCCTATGCACTCTACAATTCCGGATTCCACTGCGGTAATTGGCGTTCCAATACTGCCCAGTAAATCATTTCCCAGATGTCTGCGCTGAAATCCATAACTCCGGGAATTCCCAAAATCTTCATAATGAGAATAATTGTACCCCTGGGCAATCGGTGAAAACGCCTTTAATCCATAACTCTTCCGGATTTCTTTGTTTCCATTTTCATCTTCTAGTTCCACAGCATAACTTCCAACCAGACCTCCAAGTACAGCGGAATACGCCTGATAATAGTAATCGTAATATTCCATATCCGCTGTGATTTCTGCCTGTGTTTTTCCCTCACGACGTTTCGCAAAATAGACGTCCATATCTTTTGCTTTATAGCGGGAGAAATCCCCGCCATATTTTGCTCCTAAATACGCCAGGGTCTGTATCCATGGAATCGGGTCTTTTTGATTATGCGTTGCAATATCCTCATCCAGTGCTTTTTGCAGTGCAGAATAGCAGACATCGAATTCCACCCATTTGATGTAGTTTTTCTTTTCCTCTTTCGCATCTGCCCCAGATACCTGAACTGCCAGCATGACAAATACAGCCACTGCACATATGGAAAGGACAGAAATCAAAATCCATTCGTTTCGCCGCACCCCTCTTCGAGTTTCCAAAAGCATCACCTATCCTTTATCCCATTTATACTGCCTAAAGGATCTAGTTATTACGAAAAAAGAGGCCCCCGAGGGAGCCTCCTTTTTCGTAATAACTGACCTAGGCCAAAAAAGGAATATACGGGACAACCAATCCGACCACATATACTGCCGCTACAGAGCTGAGAGCCACTGTAAATAGTCCTTTTCCGTAATAAGACAAAATCAATGCTACCAAAAAACCAGAAAACGCAGTAATGAAACTTGCCAGGGTCATTGCTCCGTTACTGGTCGAATACAAGACCTCTGGAAAAGTCATTGCCGCCAGGACTGCATAGGGAATATAGGCCAAGAAAGACTGAAAAAAGCGATTTTTGATTTTCCTTCGAAACACAGCTATCGGAAGCATACGCAGCAAATAGGTGACAAAGGCCATTAGAAAAATGCAAAATAAGATTCTGGAAAACTTCATACTCCCGCCACCTCCGTTCCCTGTCCTTCCTCCGTATCCACCGGATATCGGATTGCCATCAGGGCAGAGGCAGCCACAGCGCAGATAATGATAACCCAACCGCTGGAAACCTGATTCAGAAATGGAACCCACCGGAAAACGCAACTCAAAACAACAGAAATGACAAGAGTATAAAAAACCGGTTTCAATTTTCTGGCCGGCGGGATTATGATGGCAAGGAACATTCCATAAATTGCAATTCCCAATGCTGTTCTTAAAGAAAACGGGAGAAGTCCCGTTGCCGTCGCCCCAATCAAGGTTCCCACTGTCCATCCAAAATACGGCATAGACATCAATCCCAAGAAATAAGTCCCGCTCACCTTACTCTGCTGCTGCATTGCAACTGCAAAAATCTCATCCGTATTGCCAAAAGCAGTGGCGCAGCGTTCCAACAGCTTCATCAGTGGATCGAGTTTCTGGGAGAGAGATAAAGACATTAACATATACCGCAAATTAACAATAAGGGTAGTCACAATCAGTTCAATATAAGAGCCTCCGTTCAAAATAAGGGCCATGCCGGCAAACTGCCCGGCAGAAGTCATATTGGTCATAGAAATCAGCACAGCAACCCAAACCGGAAGCCCGCCCTCTGTTGCCGTCATCCCAAAAGTGAACGATACAGAAAGATATCCCAGGCAGATGGGAATCCCGTCCTTTACTCCTTTCAAAAAGCTTTGTGAAGACGCCATATCCTGTTTTTTCCTTTTCAATATTAGTCCCCATTTCTCCTTGTTATTTGACACCGATTCTCATCCGGTAACAAAAAATGAGTTCAAAAACTTTTTTCCCCAGATATCTCTCATTACGCAACGGTATTCCTGTGATTTTTCCCGTGCCAATTGTGGCTGGGCTTGGAGCGCAGTCTGTATCCACGCTGGCTGAGCGTCATCTGATAAAGCTGTTCCCCAGTACCTGTCTGTGAGTTGGAAAAACAATTTCCCGCGTATAGCGGAAATATCCGCTTTTCCGCATCCTGAAAAGATACCCTTCTTTCTTCCGACGCCGAAAAGGATGGAGCTTTTTCAGAACTTCCTGTTCTGATTTTTTGCCAGACGATACAACTTGACGAATGCTTTTTCTACTCTCCAATCACAAACATAATCAATCGCTGCAAAAACACTGTCTGGTTTTAGAATGCGGAACATATCCCGCAGGGCGGAAACCGATTTCATCCAATGAAACGACTGGGAACAGATGACCACGTCCGCACTTCCCCCATCCAGCCCGGTGTCCGAGGATGATCCTTCCCGGAACTCGGATCATTCGGGAAAGCATTTCTTGCCTCTTCCAGCATTTCCTGATTCGGTTCCACACCAATCTCCCTCTTTCCATACTCCTGTAAAATGAAAGTGGATAAGCCCGTTGCGCATCCCAAATCCAAAATCGTGCCGGGACAATACCCGAAATATTTTTGAATTAATTCTATTGGAAAATTGGGCAATACAGGTCTCGCCAAATGGTAGATTTCTGTAAGACCATCAAATTTGCTGTCGTTATTTTCTTCCCGCACCATTGATATCCCTTTCCTATTCACGCATCGTTTTCCCACACATGGATATAAGAACTCTTTAGATTTATAAATCTGCGCACGAATTATGTGAAAATTTGTTTTATTATAAAAGATTTCTTCCCCTGATGCAAGAATGTGGCACTAAAAAATTCAGGCAGGAGTGATTCCCGCCTGAATTCCTGTGATATTTCAATTTCTATGCTTTCAGATATTTGTCCATCCACTGCGTGATTTCCTGAATTCTTCTGACGCGGTGAACCGGTTTGCCAATTACACACAAGGCATGATTTTCCCCTTTGAACAGGCAAAGCCTTGTCTCTATACCAAAATAGCGCAGGGCGTAGAACATCTGAAGACCCTCCGCCATCCAGCAGCGATAATCTTCATTAGAATGGATAAAAACAGTCGGCGTTTTCGCCTTATTTGCATATTGCAAGGGAGATTGTTTCCATACTTTATCATGGTTTTCCCAAATATTTGCATCTACCTGATCTACATCAAACGTATAGCCGATATCCGCCGTATTGCTCAGGGAAACCCAATTGGAAATGCTGCGCTGG
>CALDJI010000011.1 GCA_937901805.1 uncultured Clostridia bacterium
TTGGACGCGGCAAATTCCCTGGTGTATGCAGCGAACTCCAGGGATATCGTCCTGACTATGGTCGATGGAGAGGTAATCTTCCGGGATGGAAATTTCCTTACCCTGGATCTGGAGCGCGCCCTTTGGGAGTGCCGGCAGAGGTTTGCACGGATTACCGCAGAAGTTTAAGCACGGAGCATAATTTGTCCCATATCCTGAATAAAAATAGTGGAGATACCCGATTCTGTAAATAGGGGCGCGAAGCCGCCCTGGGAATGGGCGGGATATCGGATGCCGGTAAGAAGCCGGCAGGAAAAGGCGGTGCAGGATATGCGGCAGGACAGGAGCAGGAACAAACAGAGCTTTTTGCACGGCGCGTTGATTTTGGCGGCGGCGACTGTGGTGGTGAAGCTCATTGGAGCGGTTTTTAAAATCCCTCTCTCCATTCTGATTGGAGGAGAGGGTATGGGGTATTTTACGACTGCCTATGGATTGTACAATCCCATTGTGGCGCTGGCAGTGGCGGGCCTTCCCGTTGCAGTTTCCAAGGTGGTAGCCGCCAATGCCGCGGCAGGCAGATACCGGGACGTCCGCCGCATTTTTTCGCTGTCCAGATTGTTTCTGGCCGTGGCGGGTCTGGCGGGGCTTGGCGTCATACTGCTGGGAAGCGGCGCATTTGTCAGGCTGTCCGGAAACCCGGGTGCATTTTGGGCAGTGGCTGCCATCTCCCCCGCCCTGTTTTTCAGCTGTGTTATGGCGGCCTACCGCGGCTATTATGAGGGATTGCGCAATATGTGTCCTACAGGGGTTTCTCAGGTGATTGAGGCCGCTGTGAAGCTTGTGCTCGGTTTGGGACTAAGCTATGCCGCCATCTTCTATGGCAGGCAGAGTTATCGCAGTACGGGGCTGGTTTTCGGCCGGTTTGCCGCGAATCAGCAGCAGGCGGATCTTTTGGTACTGCAATTTGCCGCTGCGGCGGCAGTAGCGGGTGTGACGTTGAGCACCTGTTTCGGCATGCTTTTTTTGATGGTACGGCACAAAATCCTGGGGGATGGTATTCAAGAGAAGGAGCTACACCGCGCTCCGCCCCCTCAGGGAAGAAGGATTTTGCTCAAGGAGCTGGTTGTGATTGCCGTACCGGTATGCCTGGGTTCGCTGGTGACAAATTTGACTTCCATTGTGGATCTGTTTTCTGTCATGAACCGGTTGGGCGCGGCCATCACTTCCGCCCCCAAGGAGATCCTATCCATGTATGAGGGGATGGTTCCGCAGAATATGGAGCTGTCAGGACTGCCAAACTATCTCTGGGGCTGTTATCAGGGGCTGGCAGTGACTATTTTTAATCTGGTTCCCTCCATTACCGTTACTTTTGGCGTCAGCGCCCTGCCTTCGGTGACAACTGCCTGGACGCGCCGGAACCGGCGGGAGACGCAAAAGAACATCGAATCCGTGCTCCGGATTACTGCCCTGGTCGCCCTTCCAGCGGGACTTGGCCTCACGGTATTGTCAGAGCCAATCCTGAATCTGCTGTTTGGGGCCCGTCCGCAGGAGGTGCTGGTTGCCGCCCCTCTGCTTCGTACAATGGGCATTGCCGTGATTTTTGTGGCGATTGCCTCCCCGGTGTACAGCATTCTCCAGGCCATTGGGCGTGCCGATCTGCCAGTGAAATTTATGCTCATCGGCGCCGGTATAAAACTGGGGGTGAATTTTGTCCTGGTTGCGATCCCACAGGTAAATATTCAGGGCGCCCCAGTTGGAACCATCGGGTGTTATGCGTTTATTGTGCTGGCAAGCCTTATCAGCCTGAAGCGCCTGACAAAGCTTTCTTTCCATGTGGGAAGCGTTTTTATAAAACCGCTCCTGTGTGGGGGAATGTGTGTGGCAGCAGCCTGGGCGGGCTATGGCCTGCTTGCAAGAGTGATTGGACAAAAGACTGCGACAGTTTTGGCGGTGATTTTGGGAGGTGGAATTTATCTGATTGCTCTGCTTGTCACAAAAACCCTGCAAAAAGATGACGTCCTTATGCTTCCAAAGGGAGAAAAAATCGCAAAAGCCCTTGAAAAACGCGGGTTTATCGGTTAAGATAAGAATGATTTCGCGGTCATTGTGAGGAGGACGGACTATGGCGGTTGATTTTGAAAAGAAAGAGCATTACCACATGGAGGATCTTCTGGAGATTGTCAAAGTCCTCCGTTCGGAAAACGGCTGTCCATGGGATCGGGAGCAAACGCATGAGAGTGTGCGTCAGAACTTTATCGAGGAAGTCTATGAGGTCTGTGAAGCCATTGATCAGTCCGATGACGAACTGATGAAAGAGGAACTCGGAGATGTGCTGTTTCAGGTGGTTTTTCATGCACAGATGTGTCGGGAAGAGGGAAAATTCACTTTTGACGATGTGGCGGACGGAATCTGCAAAAAGATGATCGTGCGTCATCCGCATATCTTTTCTGATGTGGTGGCGAATACAAGTGAAGATGTCCTGAAAAACTGGGACGCCATTAAGCAAAAACAAAAGGGGCAGAGCGCGGCGGATACCCTTGTCAGTGTGCCTGCCACCCTTCCGGCGCTGATGCGCAGCCAAAAAATCGGCCAGCGCGCCGCGCGTGCAAAATTCGACTATACGGACAGTCTTCAGGCGCTCTCTGATTTGGAGAGTGAAATTGCGGAACTGAAAGCCGCGCTTCAAAAGGGCGATTCGCGAAATATTGAGGAAGAGTTGGGGGATGTCCTGTTTTCTGCGGTCAATGTTTCCCGTCATTGCGGTGTCGATGCGGAGTATGCGCTGACATGCAGCTGTGAGAAGTTTATCCGCAGATTTGCAGAGATGCAGAAAATCGCGCAGGAAAAAGGAGAAGATCTCACACAACTGCCGATGGAAACGCTCAATGCCTATTGGGCACAGGTGAAAGCAAAAGAAACGCTATAAAGCGCGAAAGAGGGATTCCTCTGAAAACGCGTTGTTTATAAATTTAAGTGTAAAATAACGGAGGTTTTAAACCATGACCAAAACAGATCTGATCAATGCAGTTGCAGAAAAAGCAGAACTCACCAAAAAAGATGCCGACAAGGCAGTCGCAGCCGTTATCGAATCCATTACAGAGACCCTTGCAAAGGGTGAAAAGGTTCAGCTCGTTGGCTTCGGTACTTTTGAAATCAGAGAGCGTGCAGAGAGAACTGGAAGAAACCCAAGAACTAAAGAAGCTATGACGATCCCGGCTTCCAAAGCTCCGGTATTCAAGGCTGGCAAAGCGTTCAAAGACGCAATCAAATAAGAACCGGTATCTTTTTTGGGCAGAGAAAAATCTCTGCCCTTTTCTTTTGGTAAACGGTATGGAAAAACGGTCTTTCTGGACTGTCAGCAGAAAAGAGGAATGATTATGAGATTGGATAAATATTTGAAAATTACCCGCCTGATCAAGCGCAGAACCATTGCAAACGAGGCATGCGACGCCGGGCGGATCAGTGTGAACGGCAAGGTCGCCCGCGCGTCCTATGATGTGAAGCTTGGGGATATCATCGAAATCAATTTGGGCCAGCGCCCAATGAAAGTAAAAGTGCTTGGCGTGTCTGAATATGCGACCAAGGAAACCGCTTCTTCCCAGTACGAAGTGATGTCCTGATTCTGCTGCTGGAATCCCCTGTCAGTGAAAGCTCCGGAACCTTTTGGGGTTCCGGAGCTTTTTATGTTCTGAAATGAGTTTCAGGTTTCCGTCAATCTTCGCTATGTTGAAGTGTTGATAAAGGGGAAAATTCAATATGGCTCATAGAATAGCTCCATGATTTCTTTTTTTCTGTCATTCAGGAGAAGAAGAGGAGCTATGATCGATTGGAAAATAAAATATTTCAGTCCACCCGCAGCCCTGTGGTTTTGTAAACGGTGAAAAACGCAGAGGGCTTTTGTCAGTACGGGTCGGTTTCGAGTACGTGTCAATGGAAACCGGCTGGCCTTTGTCTGCGCCATGGATCGTTCCCTGCTTACACATGCCGGAGTAGGGAGTAGGAAAGTCCCGTTTAAAGTCCCTGTGGAAACTTCCGGGTTTATCAAGGAAAGCAAAAATTACTATTTCCAGTGAGTTTCCCGCACAGATCAGGGCGTCTTTTGTTTTAAAAAGAAAAATGGGGATCTCTTTAAAAGAATTTCAACAGGCCATCCGGGAAAAACAGTTGACTGCTCAAAACGGCGAGAACTTAAAAACATGTAAAATAGGGAGGAAACTGGTCGTCCTGTACTATTCGTCATTAGAATTCTGATAGAAAACAGGCCTTTCACCTATTGGAGAAGCCTGTTTTTTTCGCTGTCCATTTTCTGTAAAGTTTCGTTTGAGTGCAGATTCCACTGGGAATAAAAAGAGCCCAATAAGACGAAAAGCTGGATTATCAGGAGGATTGCGGCAGCCGTATCCCAATATGCAGAGAACAGCATGATAACAAGAATGGAAAACACTTCCAAGGAAATCCCGCATATAGTCCGGATTTTCGCACAGAGTTTATGTGCAAACTCCCAGGTTTCTCTGTTTTTCATGGAACGGATGGTGCGATACCCGTATATAGAATTGATTTTCTTTGGAGGATGTTTATTCCACAGCAGTTCAATCAGAAACATGGTGATCGGTATGAGCGAAGTAAAGAAAACCATTATTAAAGTTATTGTGATTCCCTACCAAAATCAGTATAGCAGAAAACGCATTTCCTTGGTAGGGAATAAAAATCTCTGGAAAATTAAGAATTTACGCCAGGAAAGGCTTGACGAAATCAGGCAGAATGAATATGATAAAAGAAGACGTCTTTTGAATTGCGATCCTTCCATAAAGGTGAGATGTCCTTTGTAAAGAGAATCAAAAGCGTTTTTGATGATTTCATATTTTAATATGCGCCAATAGCTCAGCCGGATAGAGCGTCCCCCTCCTAAGGGGAAGGCCGGGGGTTCGAATCCCTTTTGGCGCGCCAGTCGAGAACCTCGATGCGCAAGCCGCGCTCGGGGTTTTTGCTTTGTTTATGGACTTGCTCTCGCGCCTATAGCAGTATCTTTTCTGTAGCACAAACCCAAACCTGTGGTATACGGCTTGTGTATCGTAGGTTTTTGTTTTTAGGATAGCGGCGCCTAATTCACAGTGAAAATTTGTATGTAAACACGGCATGGGGTATCTCCTGTTTTTAAAGAAAGGAATAGAAAATGAAATTGTATATTGTCGGTTCAGTTGCAAGTGGGAAATCGACGTTGGCCCGCAGAATCTCCCGGATTACCGGGATTCCCTGCTATCACCTGGATGAAGTGGTGTATGTTGAGGATGTATCCGATTCCTGGGGCAATCGGAAACGCCCGGAAAAGGAGCGGGATGCCCTGTTTCAATCGATACTCGGCAAATCGGATTATATCATAGAGGATGCCGGACGGAAGTGATTTTTGGAGGGAATGGAACAATCAGATTATATCCTTTTGCTGGAAATCCCCCTGGTTGTCCGCAGGAAACGTATTGTAACCCGATGGATAAAACAGAGGCTTGGACTGGAAAAATGTATTTACAGGCCTCATCTTGCTATGCTCAGGGCGATGTTCCGCTGGGCCAAAAATTATGATACTGGAGAGGATGGAACAAAAGGGCGTGTCTTGCGATTTAAAGAGAAAACGATTGTTTTGCATAATCAGCGGGAAATCGAAGAGTTATTACACAATATGAACCCGGACACAAAAAACACTTCGTATTAGTATGGGCTGCTCCAATGAAAAGCGCCATTTTGTGATACAATAGATGACAATTGCAAAAAAGCAATGCCGTTGCCCCTCGGGGCAACGGCATTGTATAATCAAACAGTTTGTTTGGGTGAAAAACTACTCTTTTTCAGCGGCAGTCACAGCCTTTTTTTCTTTCGGGAGTTCCTGTTCCAGTTCTCCCTTTTTGAAATTTTCATTCTGACTCTGGGGGATCGCAGAGACCCATTTTGTACGGAGAATGAGTATGGTCGTGACAACTGCCGCCATGTAGTTGGAAAATAGATTTCCCCAGAATACGGAATATACACCGAGAAAACTCTCGGTACACAGAATAAACAGATAGCGGAACAGCCAAATACGCAGGATGCCGGCTACAAGAGGTATTTTTGTTCGTCCCAATCCAATAAAAGCACCCTGCTGCACCATACAGATGCCAAATCCTACGACTGCATATACATAAATGCTTAATGCCTTGTTGGCCATTTCCATTACCTGAGCGTCTTTGGTAAAGAAAACGGTGATATAGGGTGCGAGCGGTACCATAATGGCAATCATAATGACTGCGGTAACAACGCTTAAAATCGTTGCAGTGGTACAGGATTTCTTTGCTTTTTTACTAAATCCGGCGCCTATGTTCATACTGACCATGGTAGTAACCGCGGAACCAAAGGCTGAAGGAAGGTTAAAACAGATTTGACTGATACTGTTTGCAATACTCTGTCCAGTCAGAGCGACAGCGCCGTACTTGCGCACCTCAAAGTTTATCAGCAGGAACCCCAGACTCAGCATGACAGAGTTGAGCATGGAAGGAACGCCGAGACGGATTAGTTCCTTGAGGATTTCAAAATCAAACCGGAATCCCTTGAGCGTCAGCTGATCGTCCCCCTTATGCAGAAACAGCACATAAAACATCCAGCAGGCAACCAGGAAAGTCGCACAGAAGGAAGCAAGTACACAGCCAAAAACTTCTAAACGGAGCCATACTATAAAAATCAGACTGAAAATGATTTTCAGCACCAGCATAATTGCCATCGGGGTAAAAGTGGATTCTGGTTTGCCGGTTGCATTTTTAATTCCGTTAAATAAAGCGATTAAAAACTGAAAGGGAAGGACAGCCGCGTACAGAGAAATGTATTTGGTCACATTTGCCGAAAGGGCAGTCTCCACACTTTGCCCCAAAGGAATGGACAGCAATGCCAGGATGGGCGCTAAACAAAGGCCGATACAAAATCCCAGTATAAAAATCTGGGTGGAAAGATGCCGGGCGCCTCTAAAATCACCCCGTCCGTTCATCTGGCCAATCATCGCCATAGTGGCAACGCCGAGCCCCTGTGAAAGGGCGACCATCAGATTGATGACTGGCTGACAGTAGGCAACTGCCCCGGCCACATAGGTACCGGCGACATTGTTGATAAAAAAGGAGTCACTGAGCGGCATCAGGCATTGGACAAGACTGAGCATCAGGGTTGGTACAGATAGAAAAAGCAGGGTCTTGAGTGTATTGCCCTTTAATATCATATTCCGGCGGTACTCGGTGCTTTGGTTTAAAAAATTCAGCTTCATGGTGTGTAAATTCCAGCTTTCCTAAAATTTCAGACAAAACTTGAGAGCGCATGTATGCGCTCTCAAGTTTATCACTTTCCTTTGTTATTAATTTAGCACGGATGGTTTTTGTACGCAAGTGCAACAAAGCGATTGATATAAGTCTCTATCTAAAATTTTTATTCATATTCCTGAATTTATATCAATAAATTAATCCATATTGACAAGGGTTTTGGTATTCAAAACAAGAGTATACTCTGTTTTTCTATGTTTTGTAAAATTATTGTATTTTGTATAAGGTATACGGGTAACCGCTTTACTTTCATTTAGGGAACTCCTATAATAAAAGAGAAAAGGAGGGTTCTTTATGCAGGAGAAAATTCTTGTTATGGTTGATTTTACAAAAGAACAAAAGAGCATTTTGCAGCAGGCGGCTCCAAATGCTGTTTTTGAATACGTTCTTCCTAAAGAAGTTACCCGGGATATGGTTCATGCAGCGGATATGATTGTGGGTAATCCAAAACCGGAATTTTTAAAAGGCGCCCATCGCCTGAAATTACTCCAGCTGCAAAGTGCGGGGACAAATCAGTATAGCAGGGAAACCATTCCGGAAGGGTGCATTTTCGCCTGTGCAACAGGAACCTACGGCCTTGCAATCAGTGAGTATATGCTGGCATGTGTTATGCAGATGTTCAATCATCTGGAAAAATACCATGATAACCAGAAAACGGGCGCCTGGAAACGGATGGGATATGCAAAATCCGTCTATGGTTCCACAGCCCTGATAGTCGGTTTAGGCGATATTGGGGGAGAATTTGCAAAGAGAGTAAAAGCACTTGGCGGATATACGATTGGCGTCAGGAGAACAGATTTAACGAGGCCGGAATACCTGGATGAAATTCATCTTACCGAGGAACTGGACGAACTGATTCCACGTGCGGATATACTTGCATTGAGTTTGCCGGGAACAGAGCAAACCTATCAAATCATCAATGCGCACAGGCTTTCCCTGATGAAAGAGGATGCAGTTCTTGTCAATGTGGGACGCGGGACGGCCATTGATACAAACGCCCTTTGTGAAGTTCTTAACGCGGGGAAATTGTTGGGTGCCGCTCTGGATGTGACGGATCCGGAACCTCTTCCGCCGGAGCACCCGCTGTGGTCTGCCAGAGGCATTCATATTACTCCTCATATTTCCGGCGGAGGGACCTTGCCGGAAACCCAGAACCGGTTAGCCAGACATTGTGCGTCCAATATCCGGGCATTTTTAGAGGGGAAACCTTTAAAAAGCGTGGTCGATTTGGAAACCGGGTATCGGAAACTGAATAATCGTTAGAGTATAAAAAAGCCCGGCTCCGGCCGGGCTTTTTTATGGAATATCATAAATACAATAATTATTTATTGTGTTTCAATAAATAATTATTGTATTTATGATATTTTGTGTTATACTAAAGAAAACGGATTTAAGGAGGTTTCTTTTATGAAAACAAAGCGTCTGTCCCATGGTCTTCAAGTAATCCTGATAGGTGTTTTTTTGGGTATGATTGGTATTTATGGTTTCCTGGTGCCTGGATTCGGGAAACGCCTTGTACAGATTTACCCGGAGTATGCTTCACAATATTTTCCGTGGTTACTTTTAATTGGTTTGACAGCGGTACCCTGTATGGGGATTCTAGTGTTTGGATGGAAGATTGCCCGCAGTATTGGTTTGGGCTGTGCGTTTTGTAATCAAAATAGCTTCCGCTGCAGAGCGGTTGCATACCTGTGTTTGGGAAACACATCCTTTTTCTTTTTGGGCAATCTTGTATTTTTGTTTCTCAACTGGGGACATCCTGCAGTCCTATTGGCATCGGGGTGTCTTTTGCTGATAGGGATTGCGATGGCGGTTGTGTTTTTGGCGCTTGGACAACTGGTAGAAGAGGCAGCGAAAATTCAGGAAGAAAATCGGATGACAATTTGAGGGAATATTATGATTGTTGTGAATTTGGATGTTATGTTGGCAAAGCGGAAAATGCGTGTGACAGAGCTTTCTGAGCGGATTGGGATTACCATGGCCAATATTTCTATTTTAAAAAATGGAAAAGCAAAAGCTATCAAGCTTGAGACGCTGGATAAAATTTGTCAAGCATTGGATTGCCAGCCCGGAGATATCCTGGAATGGAAACCGGGCGATCCATCATAGGAGCGGGAGAAAATAATTTTTTAATTTGCTTGTAGGAAGCCGTCTGAGATGTTACAATATTGTTAACAAACAGAAAGATGGTGATGATATGTCTCTTTCAGTCCTTCGCAAAATGTCGGCAGATTTGCATCTTGTCTATCAAAAAAAGTCCGCAATCATGTATGGTGACTTTGGCGGATACTTTTTTGCCGTACAGGATAAAGCGGCAGTCCGTCAGTACTTGATTAGTACATGGGTCAAGCCGGCGGCTTCGGATTCAGTTTTGCCGGATGCTTTCCTTGCGTCGTATTGCGGACAGAGAAATCATATTGCCGGATATTACTATGGGCAAAATACGTTGACGTTGGCGATAAAGGCATCCGGTTCATCGAAAAACATCTGTGCAATGATCTATGATGCGCTCTCTGCAATTTCTGGATTTTTATCGCAGAATCGATATGTGGCCTGTTGTGCAGACTGCGGCTGTGAGACAGGGACGTCCCTTTGCCTTATTAACGATATTGCGCTCAATGTATGCGACTCCTGCTACCAGGTGAGAACGGCAAATCTGAGTTCTCTGAGAGAACAGGAAAAGTCCAAGCCTGCAAAAATTCCCCTCGGGGTTCTCGGCGCCATTTTAGGCGCTCTTATCGGAGCAGTGTTATGGGTGGTTATTTACCATTTTGGCTATATTGCAGGGATCGCTGGGTTTGTCATGTCTTTCCTTGCACTCAAATTTTATGGCAAATTCAGTGGGAAAGTTGATTTGCCCGGGACAATTATCGCAGCGGCTATCGCATTCCTGATGGTCTTTGCAGCTCAGTATTTTGCCATGGGTCTGGAAATGTATTTGGCCCTCAGTGAGTACTATGTTATCACACTCCCGGAAGCACTCCAGGCAGTATTCCCTTTTATGCAGCAGGAGCCGGAGCTTGCAAGGGCGTTTGCTGCAGATCTTATTGTAGGATATATCCTCACTGCTGCGGCTTCCATTCCAAGTATCGTTTCCTATTACCGGATTCAGAGCCGTCAGTTTCGGGCAACTCGTCTTGCACCAACCAGTTCCATCGGGCAGCCGGCTAAAGTAGAATAAAAAGGATGGATCGAACAAAGAAAGGCCCTCTCCAGCATGCTGGGGAGGGCCTTTTCGTTTTAGGTTTCTTCAGAATCTCCTTTTAAGCGGTATTGGCGCCATTGCTTTAAATATTGATATAAGCTGAATACAAGGAATGTCAACACCAGAATACTGACAATCAGGAAAAATACACCCATACTGGAAGTGTTCTGGAATAATCGGTACCAATGGTTATCCCCCATCGTAAATTGAGTATTATCCACAATGGAACGGGCTAAGAACACATTTTGATAATAGGAAAGATCAAAGATCTTTTCAGCAGGAATAAAGTCAACTGGAATCTGCGGATGATAGGGGTTGCACCATAATAACAGGAGAATTCCCGCAATACACAGGAGGGGTTTTAATACTGCAAAAATAATTCGTTTGACATCCTTTTTCAGCATTTCCAGGAAATAGCCTTCCTCCTGCTGGTCTATAAAGAAACGAATATCTTTTTTTACACTATGGAATGCTAAAACAGCAAGAATCACGCAGGGGATGAGCAAAACAATCATCAAAAACAAGGGGAAATACTGCGTGCTTACCGGTCCGTATTCTGTAAAATCATATTTTCGGTAATATTGATAATTACTGCTGGCAATGGATTCAAATTTGTAATAAAAGCTGGCAGTTTCGTCATTTGCCTGGTAAGCAATCCCATCCAGCGGAATGGTATCCTGGTCAGCGTAACTGGTATAAGGGATATAAATCCGCTTCAATCCATCCGTTGTGATATCATTCCAGAATCCCTTATGGGAATCATAGACGCCGATTACGGCGTATTCACATCCATCGATGACAATTGTCTGTCCTACAGCACTGTAGGTTAGAAACCTCTCCAATGCGAGTTCGTCGCTGATGATGGCATAGGGAAGGTTTTGCTGAATCATTTCCTTGGTGAAAATACTTCCGGTAATTAAATCAAATTCGTAGACGTCCATCACAGATTCATTACACAACACGACCTTGGCGTCATCTACAAAATCAACAGGGAGATCTACCTCCCGGTAGCCTGCAATATTGTCATATTGCAGGACATTTTCATAGACAAAAAGGTCATAAAAAGAGATTCCTGCCCCTTTGTCTCCCATACCTTGAGCGTTTTGTGAAGAAATTAATCTTCTGTGCTCTATCATATGGGGCAGGTTTTTTTGTGCAAAATTTTGTGTATAGGCAAATCCCCATAAAATCCACGCCAGAAGAATTGCGAATAAAAGCGATGCAATGCCCCATCTTTTTCGACGCTGTAAAATTGTCATTTCAGCCTCACCTGCATTCCATCTTCTAGAGTTCTCGTCGTGGAGAGAATCACCTCATCTCCATCTTGAAAATCATTTTCAACAATGACTGAATATTCAAGGGGTGTCGCTTCGGAAAACTCACTTACTTCAAGACGTTTCACATAATATTTGTGGTTTTCAGAGTCCATACGGAGAACAAAGACATAAGCGCCGCTGTCCTGATGTAAAACGACTTTGGGTACGACATTCAGGGTGGACGATTCCGGGGTGCTGACCGTTACAGTAACCCGCGTGGTAATCTGTAAGATACGATCCTCCGGAATCCGTGCACGGAAATAATACATGCCGGTTTCCTGATCCATTTTTCGATCTATTAATTCTGCGTTAAAAGTATCAGAACCGGTTGTGGCGGTGATAGTTGCGGCATCTGTAAAGCGGGTGCCTTCTACTTTGCTTGTACTCCACTCCAAAATCATGGGACTGCCCAGTACGCCGTAAACATAAGCGACTTCGCCCTTGATCATATTGCCGCTGATGGTCAGGTTATCTGTTACAACCATGCCACCGGCCGGTGCCAAAAACTGCCCCTGTTCATTGATGTACTGGAACGCCTCATTATACTCTTTTTCCAGGGCATTGTATTTTATCTGGGCAACCTCAATTTGCTGTGTATAAATTGAAGTATCCACTTTTTGCCGTTCCAGGGCTTTGATATTGATTTTCTGGGATTCACTTGCCGGATCATTTGGATCCAGGGCGGCATTGGATTTATTGGCGGCCGCAATCTGATCGTCAATATCCATATTTGTATCCTGGGCTTTTTTTAGGCTGCTCTGTAACTGGGTGATAGAGTTGCGGGCTTCCATCAGCTGGACTTCATAATCCGTACGGGCCTGATCTACAATGGTTTTGTCAAGCTGTGCAACCACTTCGCCCTGCTTGATACCCACTCCGTATTGAAGATAGCTTTCCAGGACAGGAGAAGTTACAGGGGCATATACGGTAACTGGTTCCTCATAAGTTGGGGTGGTCATAGCGGTACTGCTGGTTGTCACTTTCTGGTTATTGATAGGATATGTAGTGACTTCCGGCAACATGGCATTTTCAATGGAGCCGGAGAAAAAAGTGAGGATTAAAACAACAATAATAAATATGGTTCCCAAACGTACCGCAACCAATCGGACACCCTGCAATTTTTTCTGATTCATATTCACTCCTCCTATTCCCCTTTAGAACGTGAGACCTTGTACGAGATCATCTTCGAACAGCAGATAAATGACGATTGCCGGAATTAAGAAAATGACACTAAATCCAAATGCAATTCCTGCATCAAATTCACTGACTTTGGAAAGCATGACGGACATCGGCATCTTCGCCTCATCTTTTAACATGACCAAAGGCTGTTCGATCATATTCCAGTTATCAATGAAAGAAAGGATCACCAGGGTTCCGATTCCGGCTTTGGATTGTGGGACAATGATTGACATGAAAATCCGGAATGGGCTGGCTCCGTCAATTTCAGCGGCTTCACAGCAGGTATCCGGAATGTAGCGCATATACTGCCTGAGCAAACAGATGCCAAAAGCAGAAAACATACCGGGTAGAATCACAGAAAGATTATTTCCAATCAACCCCAGCTTATCCAATACAATGTAGTTGGAAACCATTGTGGCTTGAGGAGGAAGAACCAAAAGAACAATAAAGACAAAGAAAATTTTGTCCCTTCCGGGAAATTCAAATTTGGCAAATCCATAGGCGCCCAGGGTGCATATTACCACTTGGCCTAAAACAATCGGCACGGTCAGAATGACAGAATTCCAAAACTTTTGAAGGTATTCGCTGGAACGGAAAAGAGAAAAGTAATATTGATCCAGTGTGATTTTATCTGGGATAAGGTGAAGATAGGCAAATCCTTCTTCCGGATAAGCGAGCTGGATTTCATTGGTGGACATAAAGGAGTTTACAATAATATAGATAATCGGAAACAGCATCACAATGGTAACGCCCACTAGAAACACAAACTTCAGCAGGGAAAAGATTTTCTTTTTTTTCATGCACTTTCCCTCCCTTAATCAATCTCAGTGGATTTTTTTTCTAAACGGAAAACAAAGAACATAATCACTGAAAAAATAAGGCTCAAAATGACGGCGGCAGTACAAAGCCGGCTATAATTCAGGTTTTCAAAGTTATTGTTCATGAAATGCTGTACAAAGTAAATATTGTCGTTGGGGTATCCGCCGGACATTTGATAGATCTCACGGAAAATTTTTAGAGAATTGATAATCGACATCAGTAAGACAAAAAAGGTGGTAGGCTTGAGCAGCGGAAGCGTAATCTGCATAAAAGTGCGGAATTTCGATGCGCCGTCAAGCTGAGCGGCTTCCCGGTATTCCGGCGGGATGGCATTGAGACCGGTCATAAACAGGATGACATTGTAACCAAGGTTTTTCCAGATAAAAATGATAACAATGATATAGATGGACCAGGAGCTGTTCAAAAAAGAAATGGGATCGATCCCAAACTTACTGAGAAAGCCGTTAATGATTCCATCATCATTTAAAAACAGCTGCCATACCATGACTACGGATGCGCCGGGTATGATCATCGGGTAGAGCATTGCACTGCGGAAAAAAGTCATTTTACTGACACCTGTATTAAGCAGGTTGGCCAGAAACAGGGAGATAATGATCAGCAGCGGGATACCCATAATGCTGAATAGCGCCGTATTTTTTAAGGATAGCAGGAAAGCTCCATTTTGTGAAAGCAGCTGGATGTAGTTGTCCAATCCGACAAAGGTGAGTTGGCCGACCCCCTGTGTAAAGCTATAGACAAAGCTGATTAACATGGGGATTACATAGAGCACAAATGCACCCAGCAGACAAGGGAGCACGAACAGAAGTGCTGTAACGGTTTTCCTTGTCTTCCGCTTTTTCAGAGTAATCCGTTTTACCGCCATAGAAATACCTCCTCACAACTGAAAATTGAATCACCGGAACGGAACTCCCGCCCTGGCTGTACACTCAACGCTCCATTAAAAACAGGGAGGATTTTGTATCCATACGCTTATAAAAAACCTCCTCGGAAAGGAACTCTTGCCGGTAGTCCTCCAACATGGGGTTGAAAATGTTTTCTATGAACCGGGTGTCCATAAGAAGTCCGCAGGAAGCGGTAATTTCGGTGTAGTCTTCCAAAAGCCCTGCCATCTGTTTTTCCTGCAAAAGAATGGTTTTCTTTGAATTTTCCAGCATCTGTTCCTGTGCATGGATGTGGACGGGAAGCCCGCCGAGATTGCAATTTAAATTGGAAAAAAAGTCTCCCCGCTGATATTCTTCACTTAACAGGAATTCTGCAACGGCAAAAGCCTCCTGAGGGTTTTTGCATTTTTTATTAATGGTAAACAGGCAGTTGGCATAGGAACGGTATGTATTTGTACCAGTATCCTTTATGGAGAAAAAACGGGCTTCCTTCCCGTTGTCATATCTGGCGGAACGGGTGAGTTTGGCAGCTGTCATGGCATTGCCGTCAAAAGACTGGCTGAACAATATGTTTTTTTGGGCATCCATTTGCTGTTGGAAATACTGCTGAATTTCCTTATCCATAATTTCATAGGGACTTCCAAGAGATAAGTCCTGCCCGCTTTCGGGATGGTTTTCCGTATATGCCAGATAGGAATTAACTTCCTTTACAAAGTCCGGTGATAAAAAGCTTGCCCGCTTTTCCATTTCGTCCAGATACTTTGATGAGACCATTTTGCGAAAAATGATAGAGTCGTTGGAAAACAAGGAGGCGCTTTTTCCAGGAAAGGCTTTCGAAAGTAATTTTTCCGATTCCTCCCAGTTGTCATAGGAAAGAGAAATTCCATCCTTTGCAATTCCATATTCTGCAAGTTGCTGTGTGGTGATGGTAAACATATCAATTTTATAGGAAATGGGCAGAAACACCCTCTTTTCCCCTTGTATCCCTGTATCCATGACCATGGACTGATATTCCTCCAGGCGGACTGTGCTCTGTTCAAGCAGAGGGTTTAAATCCAGAAAAAAATTACTGTTTAACAGGGAATAAAAGATTCCCATATAATCGGTTGAAAAAATATAAATGTCTGCATTCTGCTGTGTAAGCAGTTCCAGATACTGCTGTTCGCTGGAACTCCCGGTTTCCTCCATAAGCGGTGTTTCCAAAATTGTGATTTGGTTTGCCGCAGAGGAGAAGTAATTGTAGTCCGCAATCATTGTAGAACTATCTCCCCCAAAGCACCGGACGGTGACGCTGTCCGGTGTCTCTGTACCGGATGAAGATGGGGTTCCCTCTGTTGTCTGCCCATTGCATCCGACCAGTAAGGAGGAAATCAAAATGAACACAAAAAAGATTGCGAGAGGTTTCTTCATTGTAAACTCCATTTCTAAGACGTTTGGATAGTTGTGATGTAAAATGACTACATTTATAATTTATTTTAATCAAATTTTACATCAGTGGCCACAAAAAATCAACTCAATTCAAAACTTTTTTCTATTTCTTTCTAAAAGTTTCCTGAATTTGTCAAGGTAATTGGTTCCCGGCCGCTTTATAGAGGGAATACCATTCTGCCCGGGACAGGGAAACGTCAGCCGCCTTGCTCATCTGTTTAAGATGTTCTGGATCCATAGTCCCTGCAATTGCCTGAATATGGGCCGGATGGCGCAGGATCCAGGCAATTCCGATTGCATTTTCACGGACGCCTTTTGCATCGGCAAGCTGTTTCATCTGCTGCTGGAGAGGAGCATATTTTTCCTCTTTCAGATAGTTTCCTTCGAATAATCCATATTGGAAGGGGGACCAGGCCTGGACAGTCATGTCGTGCAGACGGCAATATTCTAAAATGCCCCCGTCCCGGTTAACAGCCCCTATGTTTTGCATGTTGGTATTGACGGTTGTATCCAGCATGGCAGTATGGGCAAGGCCAAATTGCACCTGATTGATAACAAGATTTTGATTCAGGTAACGGGAGAGTAACCGGATAGTAGAAGGATTTTGATTGCTGACGCCGAAATAACGCACTTTCCCGGAGGATTTGAGCTTATCAAATGCAAAGGAGACCTCTTCAGGTTCCATAAGAAGATCTGGTCGGTGCAGCAGCAGTACATCCAAATAATCGGTTCCCAGCCGTTTGAGAATTCCATCTACAGAAGAGAGGATATGCTCTTTGGAAAAATCATAATATCCTTGAGTAATACCGCATTTTGACTGTAAGATCATTTTTTCCCGGAACCCCGGATGATCTTTTAGGATTTTTGAGAAAATTTCCTCTGATTTTCCTCCGCCATAGATATCCGCGTGGTCAAAAAAATTAATTCCCAGTTCTACAGCGGTTTGAATCAGGGTATCTGCTTGGGATGGATTTAAAGTGTGTAACCGCATACAACCCAGTGCGATCCTGGATGCTTTGAGATCAGTATTGCAAATTTGGATGTATTTCATAAAAGCCTCCAATAAATTAGAATTCTATTTATTCATTATATCATTACGGAAAAAAATCTTCAATTGTACTATCCGTGCGTTTTGAGAATTGAATTTCGTATATTTTGAATGCCATTGATTTACAAAAGGCGGAATCATATAGTATAATAAGAACAAATGTGATTGATGCTTCCTGTTTATAAAGCGGGAAAGACTATGAAACCGTAAAGGGGACGAGGAAATGGGTTATAAGGAAGAGTTTATTCAGTTTATGGTGCGCTCCGGCGTTTTGACTTTTGGGGACTTTACAACTAAGAGCGGAAGGAAAACCCCTTATTTTGTCAATACCGGTAACTACAAGACGGGCGAACAGGCTGCAAGACTTGGCGAATTTTACGCACAGTGTGTCATGGAAAATATTCCTGGAAAAATTGATGCGCTGTTTGGCCCTGCTTACAAGGGGATTCCCCTGTCTGTGGCAACTGCCATTGCGCTGAGCAATCATCACGGCAAAAATGTAAACTATTGTTTTAACCGTAAGGAAGTCAAAGATCATGGGGAAGGCGGAACCATGGTTGGCTATAAGCTCAAGGACGGCGATAAAGTACTGATCATTGAAGATGTCATTACCTCCGGCGCCTCCCTGAGGGAGTGCATGCCCATCCTGAAGGCCGTAGCGAACATTGATCTGCTGGGTCTGATTGTTTCCGTTGATCGAATGGAACGCGGGACCGGAGATAAAACCGCTATTCAGGAGGCCTATGATACCTATGGGATCAAGACCTACCCAATTGTAACAGTCCGGGAAGTAATTGATACACTTCACAATAAGCCGGTAGATGGCAAGATCTATATCGACGATGAAATGAAAGAGAAAATGGAAGCGTACCTTAATCAGTACTGCGTCAAATAAACGGAGAAAAAATCCCTCCCAGAATTCTGGGAGGGATTTTTTGTTGACCCTGTTTTCCGGCGGGCTTGTCCGTATCAGGCTTACCTCGTGGGGATGTTTCCCCAATTGATTGAAAAGTGTCCCCATTGTTTTGGGATTTTAATAACCCTGGATTCAATGGATATTTTCAAATATCCGGATAGTCCGCTTTGAGCAGGTTAATGGTTCTGTCTGCCGAATAATCTTGTATCCAGCTTAAATTGCCTGAGGATAAAATACAAAAACAGCCCAACGCCCATACATGGAAGTACCTGTCCGGCACTGACACTGAGGAAGTTGATGCCGTAAAGGGTAAAGTTAAATGGGTTTGACTCAAAAAAAGTCAGTTCGGCTCCTACGATGATGCCGTTTACGATCACCGGAGGGATGGTGGAAAGCACTGGAAATCCCTTGATTTTCACATTGCGCAGCATATAGGCAAGCAAGGCGGCAATTAGAGTTGCGGCGGATCCAAAGAAAATGTCAATGAATCCGGCGGGATTGAGACCAGTAGCAAAACCGATAGCATTGGAGAGCATACATCCTACCGTCAGCCCCCAGATGGCATTTGGAGTGAAGACTGCCAGGATAGAAAGCGCCTCTGCAAAACGGATTTGCACGATGCCGAAACTCAGCGGTGCCAGACAGAGAGTCAGCGCCGCATAGAGCGCAGCAATCAGCGCACAGCTCACGAGGGAGTGTACTTTTGTGTGGTTCATATGGAATTGTCCTTTCGTAGTGTAGTTTAAGGTCAGGAGGTTGCGACTGACCGCACGCTGCTGCGTACATATATCATCTCCCCGCCTGAAAGGGAGGATATACCAAATTAACCGACAAGGATTTTGCCGTCAGGGACAATGATGTCCTTTGGCGGTTTTCCGCGCATGGCGAGCGCCAGCGCCAGGGAAACCGGGCCGACCCTCCCAATAAACATTGTGAGAATCAGGGCGACTTTGGACGGCGTATTGGCGACCCCTGTTACACCGGTACTGATCCCGACTGTTCCAAATGCGGAAACCGATTCAAACAGGGCGTTTACCCCCGTGACTTCTGCGGGATCCGGGTTGGAAAAATAAAGGGTGATCGTGGAAATACAAACAACGAACAGAGCGATGAAAACCACGGCAAGGGCTTTGTAAACCACGTTTTTCTCCACTCTCCGCTTGAGAATGATTGTGTCGGCTTTTCCGCGGATAACGGAGACGACCGTCATCACAATGACGGCGAATGTCGTCACCTTTACGCCGCCTGCCGTGGAACCTGGAGCAGCCCCGATAAACATCAGGACAATGCTGCCGAGTTTGGTCAGACTGTGCAGGGAGTTGACATCCACGGAATTGAACCCGGCGGTTCGAAGCGTGACGGATTGGAAAAAGGCTGCGGAAAGTTTTTCCGGCAGCGAAAGACCGCCCAGGGTTGCAGGATTATCCCATTCCAACAATAGGAAAATCAGCATACCGGAAACAATGAGAGTCCCGGTCATGATTAAAACAATTTTTGTGTGCAGCATTAAAATTTTGGTTTTTCGGTAGGTGTAAATATCTTTCCACACCAGAAATCCCAGTCCGCCGATGATAATCAGAAAAGAAATGGTGAAAATTACAACGGGGTTCCCATTGTAATTACATAAGCTGACGTATTCTCCCTCCATTCCCAGCAGGTCAAACCCTGCGTTGCAGAAAGCGGATACGGACATGAAGATGGACATAAAAATCCCCTCTGCCCCGTATTTTGGGACAAAGGTGGTACATAACAATACAGCACCGCAGAATTCCATGGTAATGGAAATCAGCACGACTGCCTTTACCAGATGGGTAACGTCGAAAAAAGTTGTGGAATTCAGGGATTCCTGGGCAAGCTGCATATTCCGCAGCCCCAATTTCCTTCCTATTGCCACATTAAAAAAAGTAGTAAAGGTAATCAGGCCGAGTCCGCCGATTTGGATCAGCAGTAAAATGACTATTTTGCCGAACATAGACCATTTGATGTATGTGTCCAAAAAATTGGTGGCCTGTCCGTCGTTGGAACTGATGGGCAGCATCAGAAGAAGCGTCCCTGCCAAAATAACCATGGCAAAACTGATGGCAATTATTCGCATCGGAAGTGAGGCGGAATGCCGTTTGCTCTGTACTTTCAAGGGCATTTGACTTTGCACCTTTCTCTCTTTTGTCATTACCATTAAGATTCTATCAAGAACCAGTTAATTATACCAACCTTTTACAGGCATTGCAACCATCCTTTTTGAATGACGGCGAACAGGGGGAGAATTCTTTCATCTCTGCCGATGATAAAAATTACATGTTCTCCGAGTGGCAATCGCATGAAAAAAAGCGGAGCTTCCATATATGGAAACTCCGCTGAAACGGGATGCTGTTAACGCATCCGTTTTCCATTTACAAAAACTGCTTCCGGAATGGCATAGACAGAAAGTGGATCTCCGTCATAAATTGTCAAATCTGCGTCCTTTCCGGTTTTGATCGAACCGACACGGTCATCGACACAGGCAATTTTGGCGGCGTTGATAGTAATGCATTCCAGGGCTTTCATATAATCAAGCCCTTCTTTGACGGCAATTCCCGCGCAAAGTGGAAGATAGTGGATGGGGATTACCGGATGATCCGTACAGATCGCGGTCATGCAGCCTGCTTTTGTAAGAAGGGCGGGATTTTTGGGGGACAGGTTGGTGCATTCCGGTTTGGAACGGTTTGCAAGATAAGGTCCGGTGATCACGGGGACATTGGCTTTTGCCAGGGTATTGGCAATCAAATGGCCTTCTGTGCCATGGACAATTACCTGATCCAGGTTGAACTCTTTTCCGATACGGATGGCGGTCATAATATCATCCGTCCTGTGGCAATGGAAATGGGCGCGTATTTCCCGTTTTAGGACAGGGATCAGAGAC
>CALDJI010000012.1 GCA_937901805.1 uncultured Clostridia bacterium
TGCTTCATCCGAAGTTACAAAATAACCTTGACGCGTCTTTTCAACCACTCCCTGCTGTTGCAGTTCCCGGATTGCTTTTCTGACTGTTTCCGGGCTGCTCCCCGCCTCTTTTGCAAAGTCTATGTAAGATGGTAGCTTGGCTCCCAACGCATACTCTCCGCGCAAAATACGAAAGAATATCTCATTGGCAAGACGCTGATATACTTTTTCGTGTACTTCAATGTCCCAACTCATGCAACGCCTCCTTATCCGAATGTCTTTTTGATCTCGACCAATTCATGCCGGTTTTCCACCCAATTTTCTACATAACCGCAGTTACAGCAAACATAGCGGATCACGGGAATTTTCCCAAATAAGGTCATGTTTGTGGTATAGATATTGTTTCCGCTGGCGTATCGAGCAGGATTATCCGGCACTCGCACAATATTCTCCGAATGGCACTTCGGACAACACTTTGAATTTTTCATTGTCACCCTCTCCTTATAACAAAAAACAAAACGCAGCACTCCATCAGCAAAACAGCAGCACATATCCAAAGGGCCAATGTCCACGTGTCTACAAATGCTGCAACCAGCAGCATAATCAGCGGAACAAGATATTTGCGGGGATGATGCCACAAATCGCTTTCTGTTTTCCAATCACGGATTGGATGCTTCCATTCCAGAATAACCGACAAAATGGCGCTTTGCAGGGCGAATATAAGAAGCGTCCCCACATGGACAAAATTAAGACCGCCGTTTACTATCTGCCAACTGCAAAGGTAAATACTGGCGACAATGCTGTTGATTGTAAAGATAAACAGACAATACTTTCGGCAAAATCGCCACGCCTGTCCGGGAAGCATACGGGTCGCCTGTTCCAAATCCGGGTCGCCGGATAGCAGCGTACAGATTGGGGTGTTCAAACAAAGGATTGCAAGGCCGATAGGAAACATATTCAGTCCTTGAAATTCACCGAACAGCAGAGGCAGAAAGCAGGCAATCGCACACAGGCCCACGGTATTGATTAGATAACTCTTGTTTGCCATCAGATAGCGTGTCAGGTAAGCGAACACACTTCCGGCGCGGCCTTTATGCCGGACAGTCCTTTTTGCAACGGCTGCACTGTAA
>CALDJI010000013.1 GCA_937901805.1 uncultured Clostridia bacterium
AAGAATAGGAATCATCCCCCTGTTGCATGGTGGGCTTTGCATCCAAATCCGGGGAGGGATAGAGATCATCCGCCGTCGGCCCTGCATCTGTATTCGAAAAGCCATCCACCCGTACCTCGTTGCTCATATCCGGAAAACGATCCACTGTGGGAAAACTGGACGACGGTTGATTTTGCTCTCCAAAGGAACCATTCTCCTGAGAAGATGTCCCCATCGGCTGCGCCGAAAATTCTTCTCGATTCGCAGGAGCGCCGCACGCAGGGCAGAAATTCCCCTCAAACTCTGTGCCGCAAGTTGTACATTTCAAAAAAATCCCCTCTTTCTCAAAACTTCTTTCAAACAGCAGGGCTTTTCCCGCCTACATCAGAGGATATTGGCTGCAGAAACCGGACAGATTCCATCTTCCATTCCTGCCTGTCAAAATACGCCTCAGATTGCCTGTCAGCTGCAAGGATCTTGCAAAGTGCCCTTCCTTTCAAGCCGTCAAAAAATGAACACACAGCTGTTTAAAAATTATTATACCATGTCTCCTCTTTTCCGACAATCATTTTCCGATAGGGCAAAGCGGCGTGCTGCGTCCAGCAAAATTTCCCGGCTATTCGGCAGCGTTCCGTCCAGCACCTCATCCAGCAAAAAGGCGAGCAAATCTCCCACAGTCTTTCCCCGCGCCCCGAGCGCCTGCAGATCCTTCCCATCGACGGCGAGCATTTTGCGGCAATAGCACTGCCCCGTTTTCAGGACATCCTGTAAAACAAGCCGGACTTGGTAGAGGCGCCCGATCTGTTCCCTTACAGCATCCGGAGCCTTTGCCAGCGCATCCGCCTGTTGCAAAGCGAGCAGATTGCAAAGAGGTTGTTCCCCGCCGAGTTCATAGAGTGCCCGACGCACGGAAGGCGCTGTGGGAAGCAGGTTGCGCTCGTGCATACGGACGAGCTGTTCTACCTGCTCGATAACCGTTTTTGGCGCTCTGAGCCTGGAAAGTGCGGATACCGCGCATTTCGCCCCCTGTTCCGGGTGGCTGTAAAAATGCCCCCTGCCCTTGCTGTCCAACGTAAAGCAGGACGGTTTTTCCAGATCATGGAACAGTGCCGCCAGGCGAAGTTCCGGCTGTGCCGGAGTATTTTCCACCACATGAAGGGTATGCTCCCACACATCATAGATATGATAGGGGCTGTGTTGGCAAAACCCGAAAGCCGGTTTCAGTTCCGGCAGGAACACTGCGGCAACCTCGGCAAACTCCCGCAGGACAGCCGCCGCACCCTCTCCGCACAACAGGCGGAGGAACTCCGTGTAAATACGCTCCGGCGCAATATAGGCAAGCTGCTCTCTGCACTCTTTTGCCTGTAAATCTGTATCCCTTTCCAGAGAAAACCCAAGCACGGAAGCAAAGCGAAGCGCGCGCAAAATCCGCAGGGCGTCCTCGCAGTACCGGGTTTTGGCATCCCCCACACAGCGGATGGTTTTTTCCTGCAAATCGCGCCGCCCGCCAAAGAGATCGACCAAGCCCCGCTCTGGATGGTACGCCATGGCGTTGATCGTAAAATCCCGGCGGGCGAGATCCTCCTCCAGGCTGCGGACAAACCGCACCTGTTTTGGATGGCGGTGATCCGCGTACTCGCCGTCAGTGCGGAAGGACGTGACCTCATACACGCCGTCCGGAAACACCACGCCGACCGTACCGTGGCGGATTCCATCCGTGATTGTCCGGTATCCCTGAAAGCAGCGCAGCAGCTCCTCCGGGGAAGCGCCGGCGGCAAGATCCCAGTCATGGGGCTTTTTCCCAAGCAGGCTGTCCCGGACACAGCCCCCCACCGCATAGGCTTCATACCCGGATTGTTCCAGGGTATCCAAAATCTGCCGCGCCCCGGGGGGAAGTAGGATTTTCAAAGACGGTTCCTCCTTTTCTCAGTCAAGATACCGTTCCACCACGGCGGCAATCCCATCTTCATCGTTGGACAGGGTAATCTCATCTGCCGCCTGTTTAAGCAGCCCGCAGGCATTGCCCATCGCCACGCCGTGCCCGGCAAAGCGGATCATCTCCAGATCGTTTTCCTCATCCCCAAAACAGAGCACCTCCTGCCGATGGATTCCCTGCCTTTCACAGAGTTTTTGCAGCGCGTCCGCTTTGCTGACCCCGAGCGGGACAAATTCAAAGAAAAAAGGCGCGGAGAAAAAGGTGGACAGCCTCCCTGGAAACGGGGCGGAAAGCTGTTCATGGATATCCGCAAGATAGGGCGGGTTTGCGCTGGCAAGGAGTTTGTAGGGAGAAAAGTCCAGGTATTCCTCCAGGCTGTCCGTTTTGGTAATACGCAGGCGGTTGCAGTTTGCCTCATACTCCACCTGATAACCGTTTTCATCCTCCACAACAAGTGCTTCCCCATCGCAGAGCATGACTGTGACCGGAAACTGCCTGAGATGGCGCAGCACCTCTTTTGCAAGGGGCAGCGGCATTTTCCGCTCATAGAGCACTTCGCCCGTTTTGGCGTCCGCAAGCAGGCCGCCGTTAAAGGCAACCAGCTTCCCGCCGTATGCCGGCAAATGAAGCTGGAGCGCATAGTTTTTCAGCCCGCAGGCCGGGCGGCCGGACGCCAAAGCAGCCCCCTGTTTTTGGGCTTCCAGCAGAGCGCGCTGCGTCCGCGGAGTAATCCGTTTATCTTGGTTGGTCAGCGTGCCGTCAATATCCACGGCAATCAGCCGAATCTGTTTCAAAAAGGGTTCCTCCTCCATTTTTTCATCCTGTTTTTTCTATCTTAGCACGGGAACGTCCCGTTTCAAACTGTTTTTACTCAAGATTTTTTAAAAACCATATGGTTTGAAAAATCCGCTTTCTCAAATGGAGGGGAAAAGAAGGGGATGTTTTCCGGTTCGCGCAATTTCGCGCCATAACGGAAATCCCCCCGGCTGCCGTGCCGGAGGGGATGTTCCTGGCTGCATTTTATTCTGATACGGATGGACCCGCCGGCATTACCACTGCGGTTTTCCAATGGCAAAGCAGTGGTTGAGCGGGCCGCTCCCTTTGCCGAGGTTCAGACCGGTGCTCAGCGCGCCAAGCAGGAATTGCTTTGCATGGCGCACAGCGTCCTCCATGCATAGCCCCCGGGCCAGGCCGCAGGCAATCGCCGAAGAAAGCGTGCAGCCCGTCCCATGGGTATTCTCATTTTCCACGCGCTGCGCCCGCAGCCAGGTTCCCTCACCTTCGCAGAAGAGATAGTCGTTTGCCGTTTCCACCAGGTGCCCGCCTTTGACCAGCACTGCAACATGGTACCTGGCGGAGAGGTCTTGGGCTGCGCGCTCCATATCCCGAGCGCGGGCGATACTCTGCCCGGACAGCACCTGGGCTTCCGGGATATTCGGAGTAATCAGATCCGCGCAGGGGAACAGTTCCCCTGTCAGCGCCTCGATTGCGGTATCCTCCAGCAGCTTGCTCCCGCTCGTGGACACCATCACCGGATCAAGCACCACATGCTTCGCCCCGTATTCCCGGAGTTTGCGCGCAACCGCCCGGATCATCGGGGCACTGGATACCATCCCGATCTTCACCGCGTCTGGGAAAATATCCGTAAAAATGCAGTCAAGCTGTTTTTCAACGAACTCCTCCCCCGCTTCCAGCACGCCGGAAACTCCGGTCGTATTTTGCGCCGTAAGCGCAGTGATGGCGCTCATCGCATACAGGCCGTGTGCAGTAATAGTCTTGATATCCGCCTGGATTCCCGCGCCGCCGCTGCAATCGGAACCGGCAATCGTCAACACCGTTTTCATCCGTTTTCCCTCCTCATTCGATTTCCCTTTCTGAGAAAAAACCGGCGGGACATGCCGCCGGGTTCCCTCATTTCCAGATTGTTTCCTATTTTGCCAGCATTTCAAGGCAGAGCCGCTTCATATCCGCCGCTGCCTCTGCAACGTCCGGCTGTGCCAAAATGGAGGAGATCACGGCGACCCCGTCAATCCCGCTGCCGGCAAGCTGCAAAATGTTCCCCGGCCCGACGCCTCCAATGGCGACCACCGGGATGGAGACCGCATC
>CALDJI010000014.1 GCA_937901805.1 uncultured Clostridia bacterium
AGCAGGGCAGTCGCCATCTGACTGGCAATAAAGCGCTCCCAAATCAATTTATAGAGTTTATACTGATCAGAAGTCAGTGAAGGTTTCGCCTGCTCCGGTGTCAAAGAGGGCATTGTCGGCCGGATTGCCTCATGTGCGTCCTGGGAATTGGATTTTGATTTGTAGACGCGCTTTTTCTGCGGCAGATATTCTTTTCCATAGCGTTCTTCAATAAACTGTGCCGCCTGCGACTGCGCCTCGTCAGATACGCGCAGGGAGTCGGTTCTCATATAAGTGATCAGACCGACGGCACCCAGTTCGCCGACTTCCACGCCTTCATAGAGTTCCTGCGCCGCTTTCATAGTGCGCCTTGCCTGGAATCCAAGTTTCCGGGATGCCTCCTGCTGCAAGGTGGACGTCGTAAATGGAGGCGCCGGTGATTTTTTACGCACGCCCTTTTTGACTTTGGAGACGATAAACTCTGCGTCTTTGATTTCCGCAAGAATCGCATCCGCCTGCTCTTTGTTGGCAATTTCAATTTTTTGATTGTCCTTACCGTGAAGTTTTGCAGAAAATGCCTTCCGGGTTCCTTTGGCATGGAGTTTTGCGTCAATGGTCCAATACTCTTCGCTTTTAAACTTCCGGATCTCATCCTCCCTGTCGCAGACCAGGCGGACGGCAACGGACTGCACGCGCCCGGCAGACAGGCCGCGGCGGACTTTTCGCCACAGAAATGGGCTGAGCTTATAGCCGACAATCCGATCCAGAATACGGCGCGCCTGCTGCGCATCTACTAGATTTAAGTCAATTTTACGCGGATGTTCCATCCCGTTTTTGATACCGCTTTTTGTGATTTCGCTGAAAGTGATGCGATCCGGGGCATCCAAATCCAAATCCAGCAGATGGGCCAGATGCCAGGAGATCGCCTCTCCCTCCCGGTCCGGGTCGGTTGCAAGATAAACACCATCGCTTTTTGCCGCAGCGCTTTTGAGTTTTTTCACCAGATCCTCTTTGCCCTTGATTTCCACGTACTGGGGAGCAAAATCATGCTCGATATCCACACCCATTTTTGATTTTGGGAGATCCCGGATATGCCCCATGGATGCGATGACGTCATACCCATTGCCGAGATACTTTTTAATCGTATTTGCCTTTGCCGGGGATTCTACAATCACCAGTTTTGACATGGTTATTCCTCACCTGATTTCTTCTGAAAAATACAATTATAAAATCGAAAATTTTCTGTCGGCACTTCGACAGATGATTCCGCTGATTTCCAATTCTGTCAGAATCGCCAGCACTTCATTGGATGGCTTGTCAATGCAGGCCAGCAAATCCTCCGCCCCTTTTTCCCCCTGTTCCAGTAAATGGTATATCTCTTTTGCAGTGCCTTTGAGTTCCACGGGAGGGGCTTCCCGCTTTTTCTTCGGCTGCTGCGTTTTCATTTGTACCACCTTTTGCGGTTTTTCAGGGACCTCTTTGTGAACCGATTCCTGTTCTTTTATTCTGGACGGTTTACTGGAGAAAGCCGCTCCCTGGAAGGTTTCCGATGACTGTCTCCGGATATGAATCGCCTCCGGATATGTCGAAAGATATTCTTCAAGAATATCCATCACGTCGGATACAGGTTTTGCCCCCTGGCGAATTAGTTCGTTTGCACCTACAGCGGATTTCTCAAAAATATTGTTTGGCACAGCAAACACATCTTTGCCCTGTTCAAGCGCATGTCGAGCTGTAATCATGGCTCCGCTGTGATGTCCCGCCTCTGCAATCAGCACACCCTGGCTCAACCCCGCGAGCAACCGGTTGCGTACAGGGAAATTCCCGCCAAACGGAGGCGTACCAGGACAATACTCTGATATCAGGGTTCCTCTTCTGAGAATTTCCTTTTTCATCGCAGTATTTTCATAGGGATAATCCACGTCCAGACCGCACGCAGCTACCCCAATGGTAATTCCATCCGCGCGCAGCGCGCCTTTGTGCGCCGCTGTATCAATTCCCCTTGCCAAACCGCTAACCACTCCTATCCCACAGGAAGCCAATCCCTGCGAGAGATGGTATGCAGCCTGATATCCATATTTGGTACAGGTACGAGTCCCCACCACAGTAATATTGACAGGGAGCCGCAGATTTTCTGCATTTCCCTTAAAATAGATCACCGCTGGCGGCGCATACAGGTTCAGCAGTTTTTGAGGGAACTGCGGCATATCCGGACAGAGCACCCCGATTTGAAAGGCCTGACAGCGTTTTTTTACCTGGATCACGTCTGCGGGCTTCACTCTTCTAAGGCGCCGGGCATCCTTTTGAGTCAGGCCGGCCGCAAGCATTTGTTCCTCAGACATCTGATAGACCTGTTTGGCATCGATCCCGCTGTCCAGCAGTTTTGCAACTGCAGGACTGCCTGCCCCTAGGCCCAATTGCAACCATATCCAGTATTCCTTTTCACACAAGCCTCATCATCTGCCTTATGATTCCAAATTTCCCTGACGTCGCATTTCCCACATAAAAATAGAAGCTGCAACTGCGGCGTTCAGGGATTCTGCCTGACCTTGCATTTCAATATAAACGCGGCTGGTACAGGCTTCTACTACGGCAGGAACAAGCCCCCTGCCCTCATTTCCGATAACAACCGTACAGCCGGAGGATAACCCTGTCTGCATAAGCCCTTGCGCCTCTTCATCCAGTACGGAGGCATATACCCGCTGACCTGCCTGCTGCAGATCCCGAATACAGGAGAGTGCGTCCTCCGCCAAAAAAACTGGCTGGCGGAAAAAACCGCCCATTGTACTCCGAATCACCTTTGGCGAATACAAATCCGGACAATCTGAGGTTAAAATCACCCCATCCATAGCAAATGCGTCCGCTGTACGCAAAATCGTCCCAAGGTTTCCCGGATCCTGTAGTCCCGCCAATAACAGGTAGCGACCCGTACTCTTTATTTTATCGAGGAAAAACCGTTTGTCAAGCATAGGACAAACCAGGCTTATCCCCTGAGGCGTTTTTGTGTCACAGATTTTCTGGGCAACCTGTCCAGTTATCTCGTATGCCTTTTGTGCACACTGGATGGAAACCCGCACTTGTTCGGGATATTTTTCCAGCGCCTGCGCGGTGTAAAAACAGTACTCTGCAGAAATCCCGCTAAAGGCAGCATCTGCGCAGAGTCTGGCCCCTTCCAGCACAAACAGGCCTTGTTCTTTCCGGAAATTCTTGGAGGAAAGCAGTTTTGCAACAAATTTAATAAGCTGATTGTCTTTACTGGTTATCAATTCCGTCATGGTTTTACTCCCACATTTTGATAGAATCAAAGCCCCCTCCATAAGATGGGGGCTTTTGCATCCTGTGCAAGGATATAGTCAAGCGGTGTGTTCCCCTGTGCTTTTCTGCCTTTTCCGCATCAGCACAAAGCAGACTATTCTACCATAATAAAATACGCCCGTGTCCGAATGACACTGGGCGTATTGTCCTGCCGATTAAAGAGCGGCTTTTGCCTGCTCAACCAATGCAGTGAAAGCAGCAGCGTCTGCTACAGCGATTTCAGCAAGCATTTTGCGGTTGAGGGTGACGCCAGCTTTTTTCAGGCCGTTCATAAAAGTAGAGTAATTCATCCCGTTTGCCTTGCAAGCAGCGGAAATACGGGTGATCCACAGGCTTCTGAAGTTACGTTTTTTCTGTTTACGGCCGATATAAGCATACTGGCCGGATTTCATAACGGCTTCTTTTGCGGTTCTAAAGAGCTTACTCTTTGCACCATAGTAGCCTTTTGCCAGTTTCAAAGTCTTTTTTCTTCTCTTGCGAGTCATCATCGCGCCCTTTACACGAGCCATTGTTCTATACCTCCATCACGGTTAAAAGTGGAATCCAATTGTAGGGAGCGCCAAAGGCGCCTGGGATTTATTTGTACGGAATGAGCAATTTGATTGCATGAACGTTGGTGACGTCCGCATAGGCGCCTTTTCTCAAACCTCTTTTGCGCTTGGTATCCTTCTTGGTGAGGATGTGGGATTTGTAGGCGTGAGCACGTTTGACTTTACCGTTCTTTGTGAGATTAAAGCGTTTTTTTGCTCCGCTGTGGGTCTTAATCTTAGGCATGTTACTTACTCCTCCTTGGATTTACTTCACGGGCTTTGGGGAAATAATCGCAGCCAGGCTGCGTCCTTCCATTTTCGGGGGTTTATCCACACTTCCGTACTCGGACACAGCGTCGATGAACCGTTTGAGGTTCTCCTGTCCAAGCTCCGGATGAGCCATTTCGCGACCGCGGAATCTGACAGAAACCTTGACTTTATCGCCGTTCTTCAAAAACTTAATCGCATTGTTTGCTTTTGTGTTAAAGTCATGAGTATCAATTTTGAGCGACAGGCGCACTTCCTTGATCTCAATGGTTTTCTGGTTCTTTCTGGCTTCTTTTTCGCGCTTTGCCTGCTCGAAACGGTATTTACCGTAGTCCATAATCCGGCAGACTGGCGGAGCCGCCTGGGGCGCAATTTTGACCAGATCCAGATTTTTATCCATTGCGATCCGAAAAGCTTCTTTAGAGGAGAGAATGCCGAGCTGACTTCCGTCCGCATCAATCACTCTTACCTCTTTGTCCCGGATCTCTTCATTGATCTGCAGTTCCTTTTTGCTAATGGTAAAGCACCTCCGTTACCCTTCTCATTTTGAAAAACAGAAGGCGTGAGCATTTTGCTCACGCCTGCAACACAAACTCCAATGGGCAAAGGGCAGCCGCCTTTTGCACCGGATAGCTGTATTGACCATGCATCCACTGTTTGCATGCAGGTGAGCATCGGTAAAACCGATCTACTTTGTTTTCCTGAACTAGGATATCATAGATTCCATAGTCTGTCAACACCCAATTTCACACAGAAAAAAATCTGCGTTCTCAGTATATGCGAAAATCAAAAAAATACAATTCTGCTGCATTGCAGTACTGCATTACGAAAGAGAGAGCTCCTCTCCTTTTGGAATAGAATAGAGAATGCACTCTTTGACTGATTTACCCGTCATTTTCTCCATGGCCTTGCGGTAAATGAGCAGCTGGCGGCCGTACCGTTCGGCCAACTCCTCCATCCGATGGATTCTATCCGTTTTGTAGTCGACAATGACGAGTTCCCCGTCTTCCTCAAACACATAATCGCAAACACCCTGGACAACGACCTCCCGTCCTGCATCTTCCTCGTTTCCTGTACAAAGCCCATAGTCGAGTGTGACCAGAAACCGGTGCTCCCTCCAGCTGAACCCGCTCGCTTTCATGCGGCGGTACAGCTGTGTGTCAAAAAAACGGGAGAGCGCCTGCGGATCTAAGATCTCCGCTTCCTGCGGGGTGAAAAAACGCTGGGCAACCATCCGTTCAATCTCCGCCTGGATATCATGCTCTGCGCAGTCAAAATCCATAAATTGCAAAAACTGATGCATCACTGTTCCCCGCTGAGCCGGCGTAAAGGCCTGCCCGGTTTCAAACCGAGGGCGCGCAGTAAAGGCATACTGCTCCTTCACCTGCTGCTCCGCCACTTCAGAAACCGCAATCTTGCTGGGAGTCCTGGTCTCCTGCTCATAGGGATAGCGGTACCGCGCACGCGCATGGAGTTCCTCTACAAGGGATACGTCCGCAGCAACGCGTGGGATCGCCTGTTCTGCGGGTTCTTCTTCCTGCGGTGCATCTGGGTGGGAAAGGACGATCCTCAGGGAACCCCGCGCATCATGGGCAAGTGGAACTGCAAGCCCGGTAAGCTTACGCAGCTCCCCGCCGTCCGGATGGCGCAGAGCCGCACTCAAAACCCAATCACCATAACTGGAAGCGCTGCGCACTGCCACAGCGGGAAGTTTTTCGGTATCCGGAAGCCCAGAAGCCAGCTTGGAAAGTTTTTTTTGCAGATCCGGCGCGGTGACTACCAAATGCAGCTGTTCTTTTGCCCGCGTCATCGCCACATAGAGTACCCTCAATTCCTCTGAGAGCATTCCGTTTTCCAATTCGCGCTTCATAACCTCCTGCTCTACAGTGG
>CALDJI010000015.1 GCA_937901805.1 uncultured Clostridia bacterium
CTTTATTTTATCATAGCTTTCATACAAGCAGCAATATCCGGATCGGCAAAATCTAATTTTTAAGTGCTTCCCTGCCTCATACCGCAACGATCCTTGCCGCCCTCTCCTGCAGCGCTTTCGATTCCGATGCCACTACAATTATTTTGTCCGTCAGCTCCAATATATTGGAAATCAAAATTTGTTCTGTTTTTTGATCCACAGATTCTGCCAAACCGTCGATAAACAAAACTTCTGCATCGAGGTACAGCGCCCGGGCAATTCCAATCCGCTTTCTCTGTCCACCGGACACCGCGCTGCCCTGCTTTCCCGCACTTTTATAAATTCCCTCTGCAAACTGCTTTATATCCTCCTCCAAATCTGTCTGCTCCAGTATTTTTTTCATTTTCTCTTCACTCCATTGTTCCCCAAAACAGATATTTTCCTGTATGGAATCATGGAACAAAACCGGCTGCTGCGGAACGTAAGCGCATTTTAAGGCAATTCCGTTACTGCATATCTGAAAGAAACGCTGCAGAATCATGCTTCTTTCATTTTCAGTACCGCCCTTTAGCAAAATAATTTCCCCGCGCCGCCCTTTGATCTGATAATTCCGGTTTTCAAATTCCACTTCTGCCGACACTTCATCTTCCTGATAAAAAACACTTCCCCAATATGTCCTTTCCTCTTCTAAAACCATTCTTTTTGCCGAAGTCTCAGCCTGCTGATGTCGTCTAATAAGCGTTCCTACAGCATCCGGAAGGGATTCCAGAAAAAAATAATAATATTCAAACATAGCAAATTCTCCAACGGAAACCAGACCATTCCGATACAACGGAATTGATAAAAGCAAAATGACTCCCATAACCAGCCCCGCTGAGTTTTCTGAAATTACACTCATACATTTATCAAAAACCCTGTCCCTGATCTCACATTCAGCCCGCATCCCGCATTTTTTCCTAAACACCGTTCCAAGCTGCTCTTCGTCTGACATCAATTTGAAAAGCTCAATATTTCCAAAAATATTCTCCACAAACTCTGTCACAGTGCCCGCTGCCTCACGCGCCATCCTTCGGTTTCTGACAATATGACCTTCAAGATATTTTGTTAAAAAAATCATCCCTGCCGCAGGCATTAGGCTGATTCCTGCAAATATCGGATTTACCCAGAATATCACAATCAAAATTGCAATACTCAAAACAATTTTGGGAATCTGGGAATAGTATGCCAGCAGATACAGTACACAATCTTCGCTCTCATTCCGAAATAGGCTTATCAGCTCCCCTCTGCTCCTTATCTGGCTGACGCCCATTTTTCTGTTAAGAATTCCTTTCAGCAGAAATATTTTCACATTTCGCCTCAGCCTCGTCTCGATTACCGCAATCAGACCTGCATTAATCTGTTTTACACAATTTATCAAAAGAGGAACCGACACATTTAAAGCAATCAGAATTGTCAATGAGCGAATTCCAAGCGTCCCTTCTTTTCCCTCAAGCAAATTAAAAATATCTTTTTTCACCAAACCGCTAAATAAAAAACTGAATGTATAAATAGCCGTTTCAATCAACAGCATACTGAAATAAAATAGTTTCTCTCCGCCTAAAGCCTTTTGATAAACGATACCTCTATTTTTCTTCATTTCATTCCTCATGCTATCCGCTCTGTCCTGCCGTTTTCCATCAAATAACGGCTGTCTGTTTTTATCCTGCTTCTCCCCTGATGCGTTACCATAATGATCGTACACTCCATCAGTCTATTTTGTATCACATCATCAATAATCCTAACCGTATCCTCATGAATAATGGCGTCAAATTCATCTGCCAGTAAAATTCCCGGATTCCATAAGACGGCTCCCGCCCACGCCAAAAGCTGTGCCTGATCTTTTGTAACATTCCCCGGCAGCAATACTTCCTCCAGTCCATTTTCTTTTTCCTCTGCCCATTTTTTCAGCTGCACCGCTTCCAGCGCCTTCCAAATATCGGCGTCAGAAAATTCCTCCCGATACCTTGTAATGTTATTTCTGATCGTATCCGCAAAAATAGGGTTCTCCTGCACAATATAATAAAGAAAACGATGATATGCTTCTTTCTGATAAAAAGACACTGGCTTGCCTCCAATCAGTATTTCCCCCTGCTTTGGGGCATAAAATCCTGCCGTCAGGTGCAGGATCGTGCTTTTTCCGCTTCCTGTTCTTCCCTCTAACATAACATGAGCACCTGAATCAATCTCTAAATTTACATGATCCAGTATCCTCTCAGATTCATCATAACCAAATGAAACCTGCCGAAATACCACACTTTTATTTTTAAACCCTGTTTCCTTTCCTCCGCTCTCCTCTCCCTCATCACGTAACCACTCCTCAATCCTGCCGAGCGCCGCCAGCGTCTTCGGAATTTGTGAAAGCTCATATTTCAGGGAAAAAAGTGGCGTATTTAGCAGTCCTGTATATCCCAAAATAAGATATACTTCTCCCAGCGTTATTTTTCCTGCTCTTAGAAGCATGATCCCTGCCACAAGCACAGCTCCCTCTCCAATATTGAGCATAGAAAAAAAGATGGTTGAAGGAACATTCCCCCGGAAAGCTGCAGATTTAGATTTCTGCTCCAGTTTCTGAAAACATCCCAATACCCTTTCCGTAACATAATCCTTCTTTCCAACCCCTGAAATATCTTTAGCCGCCGCAATGTCCTGTGAAAGTTCATCCATAACATCCGTTTCTTTTTCCCGCACTTTTTTCCATAAAGCTGCAATCCTCCCCTGTGTTTGAAAAAACATCCATAAAATAAAAGCCGTCAGGATTGTAAAGATTATTCCCAGAAAAAATGCCTTCCTGTAAAAGACAGCTACTATCCCAACAATCATCAGCATAGAGGTAATCATATCCACAAGCATGGATGAGAAAAAACGCAGTAAAAGATTTACGTCCCCTTCGATACGCTCTAAAAAATCCCCCTTTTTCAAATTCTTCTGCCTTGCAAGCTGAAAATGAAATGCCTTTTGAAATACCTCTGCCCTCAAACTGTCACACAAGACCCATCCCAGCTTTTCACTCAAAAATTCATTGTATATGCTGACTGCCCCTCGCAGCAGCAGGATACTGCAATACCCCAGCGCACAGCCTGCCAGCCGAAGGTTTCCCCATATGTCCAGATGATCGATATAATCCCCTAATATTTGCGGCAGAAAAAGCGACAAAAATGTTTCTGCCAGCAAAATTCCCGCCAAAACGATAAAATACCTCGCCTTCTTTTGAAACGTCCCCTTCATCGCCCCGAATACTGCTTTGTATCTCATGCCCGCCTCCATTCCGTTTTCACGACTTTCC
>CALDJI010000016.1 GCA_937901805.1 uncultured Clostridia bacterium
TGAAACTATATACGAAACCACAAACGGGACACATAAATAAACAAAAACTAAATAATGATCCCCCTAAATCCCCCAAAGGGGAAACGGACATGTTTGAGGGGCATGGCTTTTCACAGCAGGTGAAAGAAAAGCTCTCGGAATGGCTGCGGTATAAGCAGGAGCGCCGGGAAGGATACAAGCCGACTGGATTAAAGCAGTTTTTGTCCAGAGTGGAAAACGCCCTGCAAAGCTATGAGGAAGCAGACGTCCTGGAACAGATGAACGTTGCAATGGCCAATAACTGGAAAGGGATCGCCTATGACCGGCTGAAAGGCAAAGAGCGTCCCAGGCCTGCGCCGGAAAAAAGCGGGGAGATTCCCGCAGACATTCTGGAATCCCAGGCTAGACAGCAGGCCGCCCTGGAAAAGCTTAAATCCGGGACTGCCAGACTGGAGGATTTGCTATGAGCGTGGAAGCGGAAATGTCAGTCGTCGGTTGTATGATCCTTGACCTGGAATGTGCAAAACAGGCGGTGGACGGATTGACCTCTGAAATGTTTTACAATGTAAAGACAAAGCGGATTTTCTCGACGGCGCAGGAACTGTACTGGGAGAACAGGCCGGTTGATGTGGTTACACTGGCAGACAAGCTGCCGGATGACAAGGCCGAGATTGTCCGCCTGGCGGAATTTGTGCCAAGTACGGCAAATTTCCCGCAGTATGTGCGGATTGTCCGGGAAGACTGGCGGCAGAGGACGATTCTACAGGCCGCAGAGGACGTATATACCGGCGCATTGAACCGCACGGCGGAGGAATCGGTGGAACTGCTCCGCCAGATTGTGGAGAAACAGGAGGCGGTTGCGAAAGCGGAACAGGAAGAAGGCAAAAGCTTTCTGGATGCGGCGGAAGAACTGCTGAAATGGCTGAAAGATACCTCCCAGTCAGACACAGTAAAAAGCGGGTTTTATCAACTGGACAGTATGACAGGCGGTTTTTTGAGAAAGTCGGTAACCGCCTTATGCGCCCGCTCAGGCGGCGGGAAAACGGATTATGCGGTAAATCTGGCGCTTGGGATGATGCGCAAGGGGTATCGAACCCTCTATTTTTCCATGGAAATGCCCGCCGTCCAGCTGATGCAGAGGGTGGCTTCCAAGCTTTTGCATGTGGACGGAGCCAGAATCCGTGACCGGAATTTGACGGCGGAGGAACTCAAAATGCTGGAATCCGTCCTGATGATGGTTGAGGAATCGGGGAAGCTCCATTTCATCGAAGAGCCGAAAGTATCCCTGCGGACGGTGCGGCATTACATAGACCTGCACAAGCCGGACGCGGTTATCATTGACCATATCGGGCTGATGGAGCGCCCTGCTATGCGAGACCAGTATAAAGCGCTAGGGCTTGTCTCCAACGGGCTCAAACAGCTTGCGCTGAAAAAAAACATTGCTGTGCTGGAGCTGTCCCAAATGAACCGGCAGATTGAAAGCCGCTCAGTAAAAATCCCCACCCTGGCGGATATCCGGGAAAGCGGGGACATTGAGCAGGACGCGGATTACATCCTGTGCGTGCAGCCAGAGAATTTGACGGAGAAGGTTTTGTCAGGCAATGCGTGGGCGGACGTCACCCTATACCTGCTCAAAAACAGGCACGGCAGGCCGGGGAAACTGGAATACCACTGGCAGCCGCAGTATCACACGTTCCTGGAGGTGGACAAGGCACATTGAAAATCGTCATCCCGGAAATCCCGCCGAGCAATAACCGGTTTATCGGGAGAAACAAGGCGTGGGAGTATCGGAAAATCAAACAGGCATGGTACTGGGTTGTGCTTTCCGCCTTGCCAGGCAGGCTGAAAAAGCCCATGGAAAAAGCAGTGGTGCATATCACTTACTATTTCCCGGACAGGCGGCGGAGAGACCCGGACAATTATGCGGGGAAGATGCTGCTCGACCCTTTGGTGCAGTTAGGTATCATCAAGGACGACAGCTTCCATCATATCCGGCTGGTACTGGATGGGGCATACGACCCGGAACATCCGCGCACAGAAATTGAGGTGGAATCGGATGAACTGCAATTACAGGGGAAGGAAACAGGCAGAGAAAAACCGGAGAGTGATTGAAGTATATCTTTGGTTTGCCATGATAACGCTCAACCGGGAAATGGGGTTTGGCGGCAAGCGGCTGAACCGTTTCCAGGAAGGGTTTGTCCGAACCGCCTGGGAATTTGAACGGGAATGCCAAAAGTACGGAGCAGAGATAGCAGTCCTGCATGTAAGGCAGAGGGTGCAGCAAGTTATTGGGAAAGATGGAGAGAGGGAAACGCCATGAAACACTTAGGGGATATCAGGCGGATAAACGGCGGGGGAATCGAAGCCG
>CALDJI010000017.1 GCA_937901805.1 uncultured Clostridia bacterium
TACTTTGGCAATCATTTCTTCTTTTGTCATTAATTTCTCTCCTTTCTCTAGTATTGATAATAAATCTTGTTCAACTTGACTTTTATTGAATGATGCCTTATCATATGAATCAGATAGAGCATATATAGCGGCTTTGGGCAATTGGAGCCCTCTAGTTTCTATATATTGCTCTGTTTTTTTATTTTTATAAAACATCTTATTTAGTTCAAAAGTATTAGTTATCATTTTTTCTAGCATTTGTTTTTCGTATATTGAAGTAATTTTCTTTGTGCTTGTCGCATTGTTTCTCTGCTATCTGCATTATCAGAATAGAATCAAAAATGCTAAAACCCAGTATTTAATCCTCCGTCAGAACGAAGAGATCACCTGAATGAACCATCAATTAGGACAGCTTGCACAGACAGATTTTCTTTCGGGCCTGTATAACCGCCGTTTTTTGGATGAAGCGGGAAAATCCCGGTTATATCAGAACGCCCAGAATCGAGAAGGGGTGTATCTCATGATGCTGGATCTTGACGATTTTAAACAGTATAACGATCATTATATGGGCATAGCAAAGGAGATAAAGCTATCCAAAGGCTTTCTCAAATACTTCGCAGAACTCTGAGAAATCCCAGCGTTCTTGCCGTGCGCTATGGGGGAGAGGAATTTACTTTGATCCTATGCAAGGTGCCGAATAGAGGCTCAGGAGTGCGGGCAGGCGATCTGCCGCAGTTTGTTAGAAGAGAAGATTGAATATGAGTTTTCCCAGACAGGTATTGCCTATTTGACAGTGAGCATTGGTATTTTTTATCAGATACCGTCTCCGAATTCCTCATTGGAGGAATATTTCCAGAAGGCGGATGCGGCCCTGTACCGTGCAAAACGGGAAGGGAAAAACCGGGTCTGTCTGGACATCGATCCATCATAAAATATCAAAGCATCCTCTTTTCAATATACCATGAAAAGAGGATGCTTTGTTTTGTTCCCTATAAATATTTTTCTATACTGAGACTGGAATCGAAAGCTTCTATGAGTAAATGGAGGAGTACAGGCAGGGAAACAGAGATATCCTTCTATTTTATATATTACAGTCAATGGGTCGTTTTTTGTCGCGGTATCTAAGTGTTTTTCGCTTTTCTATGTCTAAAAGGCATTGTTCAAGCAGAAAAATTCGATTTCATGCAAAAAGGAGCAACGATTGATCGAAATAAAAAAGGATACTCATAATTTTTTATTTAAAAATCAAAAAAGCCTTGATTTTTTCAAAAAGAGGTTTATAATCAAAATTGTAAACGATTACAGAAAACGATTACATTAGAGACAAGGGGGAAAACTATGGCAACGATCCGGGATGTGGCAAAATCAGCGGGGGTTTCCGTGGCAACGGTATCCCGCGTGCTCAATGGGGATAACGTTGTCACATCTGCGACCAAGGAAAAGGTCAGGGAGGCCGTCCGGAAACTTGATTACCGTCCTAATCTTTTAGGAAAGGGGCTGCGTCAGTCCCAGACAAGGAAGATACTGGTGTTGCTGCCTACGATTTCCAATACTTTCTATACACGCATTGTACGCAGTATGGAACAGGAAGCGCAGAAAAACGGCTATAGCATTGTGATTGGCGTTACCCATTCCAGTAGAGATAAGGAACTGGAATACCTGCAAATGCTGGATACCAGACTGGTGGATGGGGCGATTTTGCTTTCTTCCGAACAGAACAAGGAAGAACTGGGCCGGATTGCAGATAGATACCCGATTGTGCAGTGCAGCGAATATGTCCCCGATGGGCTGCGATACCGTGACGATTGACAATGAGCGGGCAGCTTATGATGCTGTTTTAGAGCTTGTCCAGCTTGGACACCGCAGGATTGCCTTTGCAGGCAGTGAAAAGCCCTATACATCTGCTGTTCTCCGGGAACAGGGATACCGCCGTGCGCTTCAGGAATCCGGTATTTCCGTACAGGAGGCGCTGGTGGTCAAAGGGGATTACAGCTTTGCAAGCGGGGGTGCGATGTTTGAGCGCCTGATGGAGGAGGCGGAACCTCCGACTGCGATTTTTACCATCGCAGATTCCATTGCAGTGGGCATGCTGCGTGCCTCCTATACGAATAAAAAGTTTCAGGAACATCCAGTTTCCATTTCCGGGTTTGACGACACTTCGCTGGCGCAAATCTATGTTCCGGCCCTTAGCACAGTGGCACAGCCCAGGAGAGAAATCGGTGCGCTTGCCATGCAGATGCTGTGCTCCCGGATCGCGGACAGGGAGCTGCCTGTGCGGTTTGCCGCACTCGGACACCATTATGTCAAACGGGAATCCACTTTCCCGCCAAAATAAACACAGAATTCCAGCGTCATAGCGCGCTGACAGCAAAGGAGAAAACAGTATGGAGAGAACCGTAAAAATTGGGATCATCGGATGCGGCGGAATTGCCAATTCCAAACACATGCCGAGCCTGAACAAGCTAAAAAATGTACAGCTTGTAGCTTTCTGTGACCTGATTGAGGAAAAAGCAGTCAAGGCGGCGAAGAAATACGGAACCGAGAGTGCAAAAGTCTATGTAGACTATAAAGAACTTCTCAAGGATCCGGAGATTGAGGTCGTCCACGTCTGCACTCCCAACCGCTCCCATTCCTTTATTACTGTGGATGCACTGCATGCGGGTAAACATGTTATGTGTGAAAAACCGATGGCCATCAACTATGAAGAGGCAAAGAAGATGCTGGATGCCGCAAAGGAAACCGGCAAAAAGCTTACCATTGGTTACCAGAACCGTCAGCGTCCGGAATGCAATTATCTCAAACGCGCCTGTGAGGCGGGGGAGCTTGGTGATATCTACTACGCGAAAGCTCATGCAATCCGCCGCCGCGCAGTCCCGACCTGGGGCGTATTCCTCAACGAGTATGAACAGGGAGGCGGGCCGTTGATCGACATCGGAACTCATTCCCTGGATTTGACCCTGTGGATGATGAACAATTACGAGCCGGAAATGGTGGTCGGCAGCGTGTACAAAAAACTCGGCGATCAGAGAGAGACGGCAAACGCCTGGGGCGACTGGGATACAGAAAAATTCACAGTTGAAGATTCTGCTTTCGGATTTATCAAGATGAAAAACGGAGCTACCATTGTACTGGAGTCCAGCTGGGCGCTTAACTCTCTGGATACGGACGAGGCGAAATGCTCTCTCTGCGGGACAAAAGCCGGCGCTGACATGAAAGGCCCTACCAATTTGCGTATTAATGGGGTAAAATATAACAGGCAGTATACGGAGACGCCTGTTTTTGAGCCGGGTGGAGTAGATTTCTATGCAGGCGAAAACGAGCCGCCGGCAGATATTGAGGCGAGACTCTGGATTGATGCCGTTGTCAACGATAAAGAGGTTGTCGTCAAACCGGAGCAGGCGATTGTTGTCACCCGCATTTTGGAAGCCATCTATCAATCTGCAAAAGAGAAGAAACCGGTTTATTTTGATTAACTGCTGAGAAGGAGAATTGTCCATGAAGCTTGGAAGGATTGCCGCCCCGCGGGAGGAGAGCTTCCTGCGAGCAAAAGAGCTGGGATTGGAATTTCTGGAGTTCTGTGAAGACGTGAACCGGGATCATGAGCAGTTTTTGAAGGATGTTCCCCAGCTGAGAAAATGGTCTGGAGAGACAGGTGTAGCAGTTGGTTCTATTGGAAGATGGGGCGCGGAGAAATTTGATGCCGAAGGCAATCTTATCGAGCAGGAACTGAGTATCTGCAAACGCCTGATTGATGCGGCAAGGGAACTGGGAAGCCCGGTCTTTGTCACAGGGGTAAACGAGCCGCCCGGTCTGTCCTATTACCAGAATGTGACCAATGCCATCCGTTTTTTTGAGGAGCTGATCGCCTATGCCCAGCCCCGCGGGGTGCAGGTTGCATCCTACAATTGCCGTTGGGCGAATTTTGTGCACAGTGATCCTGCCTGGACGCTGGTGCATGGGCATCTTGACAAGCTGATGATCAAATATGACACTTCTCATTGTATCTATGCCGGGGGAGATTACCTCAAAGAGACAAAGGAATGGGGAACCCGGTTCGCGCATGTCCATATCAAAGGGGCGTTGCGGATTGGCGGGGAACGATTTGACGACCCGCCTGCCGGTATGGATGAGACAAACTGGAGTGCATTTTTTGCGGCCCTGTATGCGTGCGGCTATGATGGGAATTTGAGTATTGAGCCGCATTCTCGGACCTGGAGGGGGAATCTGGGCGAGAAAGGCCTTGCATTTACAATTTCTTATATCAGACAGTTTTTATGAACAGGAGGGATTTTTATGAAAATTCCGATGGCATTGCAACTCTGGTCTGTCCGGGAGGATATGGCGAGAGATTATAAGGCGACTCTCCGCCGGGTTAGAGAACTTGGCTTTGATGGAGTAGAGTTTGCAGGATTTTTTGGCGTAGACGCCTATGAAATGAGACAAACATTGGATGAGCTTGGTCTGAAAGTAGCGGGAAGCCATACTCAGCCCAAAGAACTGGTGGAGGATCTCGACGGAGTCATTGAATACAACAAAATTATTGGAAACAAAAATATTGTTGTCGTCGTCTCCTCTCTCAAGCCCTATGATAAACCGGAAGTTGTGGATGAGCTGGTAAATTTACTAAAGCCCATGGTAAAGAAGCTGCATGAAAACGGCATGCAGCTGCACTACCACAACCATTACCATGAGTTTACGGATCTCGGCGGGGAACGGGCGCTTGACCGTCTGTACCGCCTGATGCCGGCAGAGGAAATCTCTCCGCAGATTGATACTTACTGGGCTTATTATGCCTGTGGGGATCCCGTGGGCAAGCTGAGAGAATATGGAGATCGCGTTCAGCTAATCCACCTCAAAGACGGGGACAAAAACATGGTTTCCGCCCCAATCGGAGAGGGAGAAGTGGACATCCAGCTGGTACTGGATACGGCCTGTGAGATTGGCGCTCAGTGGGTAATTATGGAAGATGAAACCAAAGATCCCAAAGGCTTTGATTCCGTTTCCATTGGAATGAAAAATCTGAAAGAAAAATACAATTTTTAGTCAGGAGGTCTGTCAGATGAAACTTGGAGTTTTTACGGTACTTCTGGGACAGCAGCCGCTGGATAAGGCGCTGGAATACCTGCATTCCCTGGGCGTGGAGATGGTAGAAATCGGCTGTGCCGGTTTCCCGGGAACGGATCACTGCGATCCGAAGGAATTGCTTGCCGATGAGAAGAAACTCAAGGAGTTCCAGGATACGATTGCCCGCCATCAGATGGAAATCAGCGCGTTGAGCTGTCATGGAAACCCAGTCCATCCAGATAAAGCAAAGGCAAAAATGTACGATGATGGAATTACAAACTGCATTCTGCTGGCTGAAAAGCTCGGCGTTCACCAGATTAACACCTTTTCCGGATGTCCGGGCGACCATGAGGGGGCAAAATACCCGAACTGGGTCACCTGCCCCTGGCCGGAAGATTTCAGTGAGATGTTGGAATACCAGTGGAACGACGTTTTGATCCCTTACTGGAAAGAGAAAGTCGCCTTTGCCAAGGCGCATGGCGTCAACAAGATTGCATTGGAACTGCATCCGGGGTTTTGCGTATACAATACCCATAGCCTGCTCAAACTCCGCGAAGCAGTGGGACCGGAAATCGGCGCGAACCTGGATCCGTCCCATCTGTTCTGGCAGGGGATGGACACGGTGGAAGTGATCAAGGAGCTCGGCGATGCCATTTTCCACTTCCATGCAAAGGATACCCAGTTTGATAAGCGCAATGTCGCGCTCAACGGCGTGCTGGATACCCATCCGTATGCGGATGAAATCCACCGCTCCTGGATTTTCCGTACAGTTGGCTATGGTCATGATTACCAGGAATGGAAAGAAATCATCAGCGCGCTGCGCCTGGTGGGTTATGACTATGCCATCAGTATTGAGCATGAAGACAGCTTGATGAGTATTAACGAAGGCTTAACCAAAGGCGTCCGTTTTCTCCAGCAGGTCCTTATTACGGAGGGAAAAGCAGAGATGTGGTGGGCCTGATAGAAAGGGACAGAATTTCGCGGGAGAATTCCATTTTCAGAATTGCCCCCAATTCGGGAGTGGAATGAAAATACACCAAAAAGTACCGACCAGTACAAAAAGCCCATCCTGAAATTTTCAGGATGGGCTTTTTATTGTGGGGTTGCTTCTTATTTACTCAGTTCATAGGAACTGATGAGTGTACCGTCTGATTCGACAAAATGAAAATGATAGGAGGAATCTGGATCGACTGCAAAGACAATTGCGCCGACCACAGTGCTGTTTGCTTCTATCTGGATCGGACTTTCCTCCTGCAATTGCGAATATGGGTTTATCTTTTTACCTATAGAATCTTCTGTAAGATAGAAGTTGGAGAGGGAGAGGGTAATTGTCCGATCCTGAGTGTTGATGATATTCAGGCCGATTTCCACAAAATCTCCTGTTGAAGGAACACAGCCGAATTCCTCTCCTGTTCCGTAAGTGAGAGAGACGATCAGGGCGCGTGCATTGGTTTGAGCAAGAGACGGCTCTTCACTGTTGGAACCGACATATCCCCCGTGATTCGGATCCCATTGCCCGGAAAGAATATCCTGGTTGCCGGGAATAAGAAATCCGGCCCGGAAGATAGTAACCGGTATTATGAGGATTAGGAGGACAGCAAACACGATTCCGGCAATTCCCCAAAGGGGAAATTTCTTTTTTTGAGGTTTTGTTTTCGAAACAGGTTGTGCAGCGGGGGAGTCCAATCGGGTGCCGCAGCAAGTGCAAAAGAGTTGATTCGGAATATAAAGCGGTGCCCCGCATTGGGTACAGAATCGGTTTGCAGAGGAAGCTTGCTGGGAGTGGGGGAGAAGCGTGATTTTACAAATCGGGCAAATACCAGGGGCATCAAAGCGCTTCCCACAGTGAGGGCAAAGATAGAAAAAGGCCATTTTTTCACCACCTGAAATATACTGATAGTAATATTTGAAATAAATACAACAAATAAAGACCTTCTTTTTCCCATTGTAACACAAGAAAAAGAAGGTCTGCAAGGTTTCTTTATATTTTCACAAACTCCAGTAAATCCAAGACCTGCTGTCGGTTGAGATTCTTAACATGGTGTACTTTTTTCGCCTCAGATATGGTATAGATTTTGACATCGCAGGCGTCGTCAAAATGCTGGAGCATACTTTGGCGGAGCAAAATGGCGTTGATATGCTTTTTGGGAATACAGACCGTATGCAAAATAAAAAAACGAGAGTATTTCATATAAACATTTTGTCCGTCATAGGAGATCCCGCTGCTCCTGAAGTCCATCAGGCGGACAAGCATCAGCCAATAAGATGGAATTGCCAGCATGAACCCAATGAATCCGATGGTGTCCGCCCAATCGGGAATAACGTTGCACAGGATGATTGTGCCAATGGGAACCAGGAGGCAGGGCCAGAGGGGGTCTAAAATAAATTTGAAAATGGCGCCGAAATTTGGACGGAGTGTGACAGGTTTTCTCGGGAATTCCGGGAGCAGAGTGTTCATTGTCTCATCCAGTTCCTGTTTCCCGGCACAGGGAATAATGGCGGAAATATCATTTTTATTTTTGCCAAGGCCAATGCAATGCGCATAGACGGAGTATAGTCCCAATAATCTCATCATGGGCGTTTGGCGGATATCGGTATAATTTATTTTAGATATGTCCACGGCATTAGTACGCCGTGTAAAAAACCCACCGGATATATACAAACTGTATTTTGCACGGAGGACTTCAAAATTGATATGGCGAAGGAAATTCATGCAAAAAGAAATGAAGTAACCAATGATGATCATCATAGCCAGAAAAGTAGCGATTGGAGGAATGAGTATAGCGAGCCATTGTGCAAGCTTTTCCATAGTGGTAAAGATTTGTTGCTGTAATTCCGCCCCAACAAGAGAGCCGGTGTTGGAAAACAGTGTGGAACAGAAGATGACCCCTACGAACGTGTTAGAGGTAAATAGGGACAAAAGCATCAAATAAAATACTTTAGGTTTATAAAACCGGTTAAAATACGAATTGTTTTTATTTTTTTGACTGTGAAAATGCAGGATACGGTTGCATTCCGCTTCGCTTAGTGTAATTTTGAAATCCGGCGTATTAAAATTCCCAGCGGCGGTATCGACTCTTACATGAACTGCGCGGAAAGGCCGCAGCCACCAGCTGTGCTCAAAGGAAAGCGTTGTATAGCAGCGGGAAGGGATAAAAAATGAATCCCGAATCAGGACACCGCGGCGGATGACAATTCCCTTTCGATAAATGGTATATCGAAAGAAAAACCACTCCAAAACAGAAGCTGTGATGATAATCCCAACAATCAGCAGATCAAACCAGGCCCCTTCCAGCCAAGCATACAGAGAACCGCCTAAAATAGCATAGAGAAAACCACGGAGAAGCGGGATAATCAACAACAGCAAGAAACGGGACAGATATTCAAAAATCATAATCGGATGCGGGTGCCGCGACGGTTCATTCATGACGGGTCCTCCTCACTGACATCCGGATAACGGAAAACACTCTTGGAAATAGGGGCAAGTAAATCCTTGAGTTCATATGCCTGTTTTTGCGCAAAGGAGGACAGCCAGATAGAATACCCGGCACAACGGATCCGAATAGAGCACATCCCCATGGCTGCCTGAAGGGGAAAGGTGATAATTTCCACATACTGGATGGAGGGGAGAGGGGCATACCGCAGCCTGGTGTAGATGACTCCGCTTTTGACGGTAAGCAGTTCCCGTGAAAACTGAATTTTCAGTCGTCTGAACTTGACGGGATAGTAAAAGACGGAGAAAAAAAGATAGGCAAGTCCCCAACACAGGGTGAAGATGGACCAAATCAGCCGGTAGTGTCCAAAAGTGGCAACAGAAACCACGGCAAAGGGGAGCATAATCAGGATGAGCCGGATTTCCCAATAAAACAATGCCCGCGCGGAAGGGGAAAGTGAATACATGCAGATACCTCATTTCCTCCCAAAAATCAAGTTTCATATGGCCAAACAGAGATAATGAAATCCAAAAGTAACAGGGGGGAAGTTCTCCGGACGTTTCTGTGCACGGTATAGACAGAGGACTTCCCTGCTGTTTGCTGCTGGCAACCCTCCATTTTGGGAAAATCCAGTTTGTGCCATGCAGCTATGCTTTCGCTTATTTTACCATACTATTCCTGTGGATTCAATTTTTACTGTTCGGCAGATTTCGTGTTTTTTATTGGTTTGAGGGCAAGCGATGAGGACAGTTCCATAAGAGAATCAAAAGAATTTTTGAGCTGTTCCTGTTCTTTTTCTGTTAGGGGCAGAGTGAGGATTTCCCGTATCCCCTTTCTGGAAAGGATACAGGGCACCCCGATATAGGTTCCGGAGAGCCCATATTCCCCCTGCAACATGGCCGAGACGGTCAGGACGCAGTTTTCATCCCCGAAAATTGCCTTTGTAATGCGGACCATTGCCATTCCAATTCCATAGTAGGTTGCGTTTTTTGCTTCAATAATCTGATAAGCAGCCCCGCGGACCTCTTCTTCAATTTCCCTCATCTGCGCTAGGGAACAGGCGGGTAATTTTTCGCACAGGCCAAGGATAGGAAAGGTGGCAAGCATGGCCTGCGACCAGGGAACGAATTCACTGTCCCCGTGTTCCCCGATGACATAGGCATGCATATTGCGCGGGTCAACCTGAAAGGTATCCCCCAGCAGATAACGCAGACGCGCCGTATCCAGTGCGGTTCCGGTACCGATAACACGGGATGGGGCAAAGCCGGAAAGCCTGTGGGTGATATGGGACATAATATCCACCGGATTTGTAGCCACTAGAAAAATCCCGCGGAACCCCGAGGAGAGCACGGGGCCGATGATAGAGGAAAAGACCTCGGCGTTTCTGGACAGCAGATCCAGCCTGGTTTCCCCGGGCTTTTGTGCGACCCCGGCGCAGATGGCGACAATGTCTGCATCTTTGCAGTCGGAATAATCCCCGGCATAAATTTTCATATGGGAACCGGAGAAAGCAAGGCCATGGTTTAAATCCATAGCTTCCCCCAACGCACGTTTTCGGTTAATATCGATGAGGATCAGCTGGTCGCAGGCGTTTTGGTTGAGCAGAGCATACGCATAACTCATCCCAACCATTCCGGTGCCAACTAAGACGACTTTTCTGGAATCCGGAGACGGCATAAGAAAAACCTCCTGGAAAATTTTTTGATTTTCCCTTAGTTTGCCCGGAAAAAGCTGATTTCATAACAGAATAACAATTTGGCTGTTTGTAAACCGCAGAGGAGTCCCCACAGACATTCCTTTTTCCAAACCCCGGGTTTGGAAATTGCAATACCGGCATTCCTTGTATTCGCCGTATGGAACCCGTATAATAAAAGTGCAAGAAAAGGAAAGGGCGGAAAGTCATGAAATTTGGAGTAATCGGGATTAGCT
>CALDJI010000018.1 GCA_937901805.1 uncultured Clostridia bacterium
CGGTTGGTTCCTGCGCCGATTACCCCGCGCAGTCCGCCGGTACCAAATTCCAGAGCGCGGTAAAAGCGGTCAAAAATCCCCTCGTCATCCTGCTCGATTTCTTCAATTTCATGATTTAGGTCTTCGTCCTCCAAGCGACGTGCTTTCCATTGTAAATAGAGTTCTTTTTCTTTCATCGTCATACCACCTTCGATTGTAAAATGGAATCCGTTTGAATCATTGATATTATACAATATTTAAGTCAATTTGTATAGATGATTTCGGGGATTATTTAAATTGTTTTGTGTAAATTTCCGTCTTTTTTTGTAAAATTTGCGGATTTTCCGAAAAAAACCCCCTTTTTTTCCGTTGTTTTCTTGCATTCGTTCAGGGAAAACTATATGATAAAAGACAAGACTTATTTTCTTGTCAAAATGGAAAAATTATCAACAGGGGGTAATTTTATGCAATGGCATACAGCTGATAATAAAGAAATCGCGAAAAAATTCGGAACCAGCCTGACTACTGGATTGACTACGGAACAGGTAATGGAATTGGAAAAACGGTTTGGCAAAAATGAACTTGCCGCCAAAAAGAAAAAAACGCTGCTCCAGCGTTTTTTGGCCCAGTTGCAGGACTTTATGGTGATTATTCTGCTCATTGCAGCATTGATTTCCCTTGTACTTGCTTTTGTCGGCGGAGAAGGGGATTTTGTAGAACCGTTCATTATCCTGGGGATCGTTATCCTCAACGCTGTACTCGGCGTAATCCAGGAATCCAAAGCGGAACAGGCTCTGGACGCCCTGCAAAATATGGCCGCTCCCCATGCAAAAGTGTTGAGAAACGGATCCGTAGACGTGATTTCCTCAAAGGATGTTGTCCCGGGAGATATTGTTTTAGTGGAAGCCGGCGATTTTATTCCTGCGGATGCCCGTATTTTGGAGTCCGCCTCCCTGAAATGCGAAGAATCAGCCTTGACGGGGGAATCCCTCCCTGTAGAAAAACAGGCAGACGCACAGGTAGAGACTAACGCTCCCCTCGGGGATCGTCTGAATATGCTGTATTCCGGCTGTACCGTCAGTTACGGCCATGCAAAAGGCCTTGTCGTTGCAACCGGTATGGAAACGGAAATGGGGAAAATTGCCGCCCTTCTGGAAGGTGAAACGGATGAAATGACCCCATTGCAGCACAAATTGGCCACAATGGGAAAATATCTTGGTATTTTAGCATTGGTTATCTGCGTCATCGTCTTTCTAATTGGCTGGCTGACAGGAGAAGCCCCCGTAGAGATGTTTATGACTTCCGTCTCCCTGGCTGTCGCTGCGATTCCAGAAGGTTTGCCGGCGATTGTCACCATCGTTTTAGCGCTGGGCGTCACCAGAATGGTGAAAAAGAACGCAATTATCCGGAAATTGCCCGCTGTAGAAACCCTGGGCAGTGCGTCGGTAATCTGTTCGGATAAAACCGGAACTCTGACACAAAACCGTATGACTCTTACCAGACTGTGGGCCGATCCCGGGGATCTGATCGATTTGACAACCGGAGAGTCTCTCCCGGCCTCCGCCACGGCGATGCTCAAACTCGCCACCCTGTGCTGCGATGCGTCCGTCGAACTGGTAGACGGACAGGAAAAACAAATCGGTGACCCAACAGAGACCTGCATTGTCTCCGCGGCAAAGAAGGCTGGTTTTGAAAAGGAACAGCTGAATCGCGAACTCCCGCGTGTCGCGGAAATTCCGTTTGATTCCGATCGAAAACTGATGACCACTGTCAATATCATCGGAGAACGCCCGATCGTTATTGTGAAAGGCGCCTTTGATGTTCTCAGCACACGGTGTACTTCCGGCGATTTGGAGCGTGCCAAAGAGATAAACTCCATGATGGGGCAGGAAGCGCTGCGTGTACTTGCCGTCGCCTATAAGGAAATTGATGAAATCCCTGTCTCTCCCACCTCCGAGGAGTTGGAATGCGGCCTTACTCTGATTGGATTGATGGGGATGATTGATCCGCCGCGTGAGGAAGCCCGCAAAGCAGTTGCCACCTGTATCGGCGCCGGTATTCGTCCAGTTATGATTACCGGAGATCACGTTGTAACA
>CALDJI010000019.1 GCA_937901805.1 uncultured Clostridia bacterium
ATCGGATTTTTGAGTATCGCACTGATTGGACTGCTTCAGTTTGCTGTTTTGGAACTATGCCCTTTTTCCTGGCTGCTGCCCGGGATCGCCGTTTTTTCCGTATTGTCCGGTATCCCTGCCTTGGCGCTGGTCTTTTATACGGGCCAGGGGGGAAGCCGGCTTTTACATATAGACGGCCGAAGCAACGCGATTGATCCCAGGGAAGACGATCGTTTTTGGAAGCTGGGATGTATTTACTATAATCCGGACGACCCGTCGCTGATGGTGGAAAAGCGGTTCGGTATTGGTTGGACCATGAATATGGCAAGGCCGATCACCTGGATGGTATTGGGCGGAATTATTCTGCTGCTTATCATTAGTATGGCGGTTGCATTGCTCAGTCAGTAGATACGATAACTGGAAGAAATCTTCCAAAACAGGATGTAGGACTTGCAGCCCGCGGGAATACGGGGTAAAATAAAAAATAATTAAATCCAAAACGGAGAGGGGAGCCGAAACAATGGAACCAGTAGAAATACCGACTGTCAACTTGGAGTACGGCAAACCTTATGTGGCGGACGCGCTGGAACGGCTTAATGAAGAGTTAATATACGCTAAGCAAAGCGGGGCGCGCGTAGTCAAATTCATCCACGGCTATGGCTCCAGCGGCAAGGGCGGTCGGATCAAAGCCGCTGTCCAGGAGGAACTGGAATTGCGTAAAAACTGGGGGGATATCCTCACTTTTGTCAAAGGAGAGGATTTTTCCCCTTTTACTAAAACTGGCAGGGAACTGCTCTATACCTGCCCGTTTAGTGCAAAAGACAGCGATTACTGCCGGGGCAATCCGGGTGTATCTATTGTAGTGCTGTGGTAGAAATACCAGGGGGATTGACAGGAAATCCGCATCCCAAAATCAGAGAAAAATCATGGCTAAGCTGGTGTTTTCGGAAGGTTTTCCGCTTTTATACTTGAACTGGATACTTCTTCGATCACTTTCGGCGCTTCTTTTGCGGTTCTTCATATAGGAACGATCGCTGTTCTTACTGTTTTGTACTGACAACAGAAGCAGTCTACCTGGATGGGATCACCTGGCGAAAGCCGATAAATATACCCGGCCAACCGCAAGAAGAAAAAATTTAGCCGCTTCAAATATAAAAAGACAGCCTCAGGTTTTTATACTCTGAGGCTGTCTTTTTATATTGCATAGTCCGCAAAATAGCTCTGCCCCTGCCCACACACGACAAAGCAGATGTTGAACCGCTCAAAGCCCTGTGGATTCCATCGTCCGTTTTGCTGCATCTGCTTTTTGAAAGGCACCATGAATGAATGCTCCAAGTAAAAGATTTTTGGCAGCAGGACAAACTTTCCATCAGATATGGAATTTTATCGCCTGTTTTTGTATGATCTGATAAAGTGGGTTTCTCCTGAAAAGCTATGAAAATACGATTAAAAAGGAAAGGAAGAGCGTAATTGCAGGATGATCGCGGAAAATACGTCCTGTTTGGGAATTTTCACACAAATTTACGAGCATATGTCCTTTTTCATTGGGCTTGCTTTTTGATAGAATAAAAAGCAATGACTATTTTAAAGGAGTTGGTTCTTTTTTGGACAGTATTGGCTTATACATCCTGGTAATTATTCTGGTGGCGATGTCCGCAGTTTTTTCCGGTACGGAAACGGCGTTTTCCAGTGCAAACCGCATCCGTTTGAAAAACCTTGCAAATGAGGGAAACAAGCGTGCAAAGCTTGCTCTGCAAATTATTGACAATTTTGATAAAATGCTGACCGCAGTATTGATTGGCAATAATATCGTTAATATTGCTTCCGCTTCCATTGGTACGGTAATTTGTACGCAGTGGTTTGGTACATCCGGTCCCGCTTGGTCTACTCTGATTATGACCCTGATTGTGTTGACCTTTGGCGAAATCCTTCCGAAAAGTTTTGCAAAGGAACATGCAGAAGGCGTGGCGCTGCGTATGGCATTCCCTCTGCATGTGCTTATTAAGGCGTTTACGCCGCTTGTCTGGTTTTTTATCAATTTGAAAAAACTGGTTACCCGCAAGAAAACAGAAACAACCCCCAGCGTTACAGAAGAGGAACTCAAGTACATTATTGAGGAAATTGAAGACGAGGGCGTGCTTGAGAGCAGCGAGAGTGAATTGGTGCAGTCTGCGCTTGATTTTGACGAGACCTCTGTGGATGAAATCATCACCCATCGGGTGGATATG
>CALDJI010000020.1 GCA_937901805.1 uncultured Clostridia bacterium
CCGAGTTTTCAGAATTCCATGGTGGATACCGATTATTCAGTGGGTTTAAACCCAGTGAGTTTAGAGGGACAGCAGAGGAACAAGGAAATGCTGCTGAATATCAATTCGGAGCAGAGAGCACTAATGAAAGATTTCATAGACAGGTACTATGAGTTATTAAACTCAGTGACAAAATGCGATTGCCTGACGTATAATTCGATGTACGTACAGGAAGTATTCGACCCGCTGTATCTGGAATATGAGAGCGGGGAAAAGACGCTGGATGAATTTGTAAAGGAATTACAGAACAAGACGGGTTTGTATTTAAAAGAGCAAAACTGAAGAAAATCCCCTGGCCGAATATTTGGCTGGGGGATTTTTTGATAAAATGATTGTTTGAGGGAACAGAATAAAAAGCCTCCTCTTATAATTTAATTAACACAGAGCCAGTATAAAACCACCGACACATGTAGCTAGCAGGGAAACGGATACCAGTATCAGAAACGGTACTGCCAAATAACAGAATAACCAAGAGAAAAGCATGTGCCTGTCTAAAAAAATGGATAGCTTTTGAATAAGGCGCGCGCGATTTTTATCTCGTCGCTGTTCCTTTTCCGTGCTATGATGATTTAAATGATAGGAACTGTCAAATCTATAATCAAGAGTTTCTGGATATTTCATAATCGTATCCCCCTTTACTCTTATACCATACTTATAGTATAGCTATTTTGGAAAAAATATAGTATTAGGGGTTTTATGACAGTATAAGAATGCTGTTAAGGAGATTGTGTATGTCTTTATATAATTTTAATGTCTGGAATTCACTTTTTATAAAATAAAAAGATGATATATGATATACTGATTTCATAAATTACCCATGAATGCATCATGAAATAAAATGTGGACGGTGATAGAATATGGAGGAACAAAGACCATCTCCACAGCAGTTGCTATATAATATACAAAAACAACAGGAAGCAGAAAAAATGGGGAAACTGAAGATTTTCTTTGGATATGCCGCAGGTGTTGGAAAAACGTATGCAATGTTAAAGGCTGCGCATCAGGCTAAGTTAAATGGAAAAGATGTAGTCGCCGGCTATGTGGAACGCCATGCAAGGCCGGATACTTTGGCGCTGCTGGATGGCTTGGAGCAGCTCCCATGCAGGGAAATAGAGTATAAAGGCGTTTTGCTCAAAGAATTTGATTTGGACTCTGCCCTCCAGAGGAAACCCCAGTTGATCCTAGTCGATGAGTTGGCCCACAGCAACGCCCAGGGATGTCGCCATGCCAAACGGTATCAGGATGTTGAAGAGTTGCTTCGGGCGGGAATCGACGTTTATACCACGGTAAATGTACAGCACCTGGAATCGCTCAACGACTTGGTAGCCTCAATTACGGGAATCGCTGTAAGCGAACGGATTCCAGATTCTATTTTCGATTCTGCGGATCAAGTGGAACTGGTGGATATTGAACCAGACGATCTTTTAATCCGACTGCAAAAGGGAAAAGTATACCGTGAGGGGCAGGCAGAACGTGCGCTCAATAACTTTTTCACACGGGAAAACTTAGCGGCTTTAAGGGAAATTGCCCTGCGCCGCACCGCGGATCGTCTCAATCGTACCGCCCAAAAAAAGGGGAATGAAGCGGCTGCAAGGGCAGGCGAACATATTTTGATTTGTCTGTCCAGCTCGCCCTCTAACGCCAAAGTTATCCGGACTGCGGCCCGTATGGCGGAGGCTTTCCACAGTGGGTTTACAGCCCTCTTTGTGGAAACGCCGGAAACAAAAGAGTTAAAAGGGGATAATTTAAAACGGCTGCGCGATAACCTGCGCCTGGCAGAACAGATGGGCGCGCAGATTGCCACTGTATATGGGGATGATCCAGCTGTCCAGATTGCGGAATATGCACGGGTCAGCGGTGTGACGAAAATCGTCTTAGGCCGTACGAATCATAAGCAGAATCCGATTTTTAAAGGCCCGAGCTTGGCAGATCGTTTGACAAGGCTTACCGGAAGCATGGATATCTATATTATTCCAGATGCTCAGCCGCTCTATAAACGGCGGCCGGCATTTTTTAGCAGTCAGGAAAGCCGTTTCAGCTGGTTAGATTTGGGAAAAACGCTTTTGGTAGTCGCTTTGGCGACCATGATTGGCGCTGCTTTTTATGCATTTGGAATCCGGGATGCCAATATAGTTACCATATATATTCTCGGAGTGCTGATTACTGCAATCTGGACGCATGGGCATCTATATGGTGCGTTTGCCTCCCTGCTGAGCGTTGTGGCATTTAACTATTTCTTTACGGTTCCTCGTTTTACATTTCAGGCAAGTGCTCCGGACTATCCGGTGACTTTTTTGATCATGCTGATTGCCAGCATTATTTCCAGCACTCTTGCAACCAGGGTAAAGAAACAGGCGCGCCAGGCGTCGCAAAAAGCCTACTATACAGAATTGCTGCTCAGCAGCAGCCAGAAATTACAGCAGGGAAGAAATGAGCAGGAAATTCTGCTGATTGCAGCCCAGCAGCTAAGTATTTTGTTTTATCGCCCGATCCTATATGCGCTGGATCGCGGCGAAGAAAATCTCCAATTCCAGGCGACTCCGAAAGAAAAGGCGAGCGAATTGATCGGCGCCATGGCCATGGAAGAACAGGGAGTTGCCGATTGGGTGCTCAAAAACAATAAACATGCTGGGGCCACTACCAACACGCTTTCAGACGCCCATAACTTATATTTGGCGGTTCGCGGTATCCAGGGAGTGATGGGCGTCGTGGGGATTCCGGCAAAATACTACCCGCCGCTGGAAGTATTTGAAAAGAATATGATGATTGCCATTCTCAACGAGTGTGGCCTGATCATGGAACGCTGCCGGTTACAGGAGGAAAAGCAGGCAATCGAAATTGAACCCCAACAGGAAAGGCTGCGTTCCAATCTGCTGCGGGCAATTTCTCACGATCTGAGAACCCCTTTGACAAGTATCAGCGGGAATGCCGGGGTACTGATGGAAAAGAGTATTGTCTTGGATGAAAAGAAAAAACAGGAACTTTACAGTTCCATTTATGATGATTCCATGTGGCTGGTCAATTTGACGGAAAACTTGCTTTCCATTACCCGGATTGAAAATGGGACTATGAATTTACAGATGGATGCACAGCTTCTGGACGATGTGTTCCAGGAGGCTTTGGCCCATGTGGATCGCCAGGCAAAAGAGCATGTCATCACAACAGAACTGCCGGACGATCTTTTGATGGCAAAAATGGATGTCCGTCTGATTATCCAGGTCATCATCAATATTGTGAACAACGCAATCAAATATACCCCGGCAGGTTCCCATATTACATTGAGGGCAGAAAAACGTGGGAAAATGGTTGCTGTCAGTATTTCCGACGATGGGCCGGGAATTTCCGTCCCGGCTAAGGTGCATTTATTTGATATGTTTTATACTGCCAGCCAGGGAAAATCAGACAACCGCCGGGGCTTAGGATTAGGGCTGAGCCTCTGCCGTTCGATTGTCATGGCGCATGGGGGAACCATCACAGTGACCGATAATGTACCGCGGGGAGCGGTATTTACCTTCACATTACCGCTAGAAGAGGTGGAGATTGACAATGTATAAGCCAAAAATCCTGGTTGTAGAAGATGATCCTGCAATCAGCAATTTAATCCGTACGACTTTGGAAACACAGGATTACCAATACCATACGGCGCGCAATGGTTCCGGGGCTCTTTTGGACGCCGTATCCTATAATCCGGATATTATTATCCTGGATTTGGGGCTTCCAGATATGGACGGCGTGGATATCATCAAAAAAATCCGTACATGGAGCAGCATGCCGATCATTGTGGTAAGTGCGCGCAGTGAAGATAAAGACAAAGTCGATGCACTGGACGCGGGGGCGGATGATTATCTGACCAAGCCGTTTAGCATAGATGAATTTCTTGCGCGTCTGCGTGTTTCCCTGAGGAGGAGCCGCGCGGAGAAAATGAAAGCTGGCGAGGAAACCAGCGTTTATATCAATGGCGATCTAAAAATCGATTATGCTGCCGGATGCGTCTATGTCCAGGAAAAGGAGATCCATCTTACCCCGATTGAATACAAACTGCTGTGCTTACTTGCAAAAAACACCGGGAAAGTATTGACGCATAACTATATTTTAAAAGAAGTATGGGGGAGCTCTCTTGCATCGGATACCCCTTCCCTACGTGTATTTATGGCTACCCTTCGCAAGAAGATTGAAAAAACCCCCTCCTCTCCGCAGTATATCCAAACACATATCGGTGTGGGATATCGAATGATTCGTCAATAATCATAAAACCCCTGTCCAAAGTGGACGGGGGTTTTTCTATATTTTTTATCTTAACATGACCTTAATGGATATGCCGAAATTCTAAGGGTATATTCATGGGAAACCTGCTAAAATGGGTAACCGAAGATGAGGGAAAGAAGGAGGAAAAAGAAGTATGCTGGATCTGATTATGCTGGGAATATTAGCCGTCTCTTTTGGGCTAGTGGTTCTGCTGGCTTACTGGTGCCAAAAGCAGGTAGATTCCAAAGAATGAAGGAGGGAGTATTTATGATAATACTCGGGGGAATTGTTTTGTTAATGGGTGTCTATCTTGTCTATGCGTTGGTACATCCGGAAAAATTTTAAAACTTGCAGGAGGAAATTGTTATGCTGCAGCTAGTACTAACGATTATTATCTATTTAATAATCGTTATCCCAGTTGGCATTTATCTTTACCATATTGCAGCTGGAAAACACACATTTGCCGATCCGGTATTTGACCGTGTGGACGGGGTCATTTACAAAATCAGTGGGATTGATCCAAACAAAGGCATGGGCTGGAAAAAATATGCGTTGTCCCTGGTGGGAACCAACGCCGTCATGGTTCTGGTCGGCTACATCATTTTGAGAATCCAGTCCATTGGATTTTTCAACCCGAACGGGATTGGGAATATGGAAGAATCCCTTTCCTTTAATACCATCATCAGCTTTATGACGAACACCAACCTCCAGCATTATTCTGGAGAATCCGGCCTTTCCTACCTCTCCCAGATGCTGGTTATCATCTTTATGATGTTTGTCTCTGCGTCCACCGGTTATGCAGCTTGTGTTGCTTTTATCCGCGGGCTTGCTGGAAAGAGCAAAGACAATGTCGGTAACTTCTTTGTTGACCTTGTCCGTGTTACAACAAGGATTATGCTTCCGTTTTCTATCATCGGCGGACTTCTGCTGGTATGGCAGGGGGTTCCTCAGAACTTCAGCGGGGACATTGTGGTCGATACCATTGAAGGAACCAAATTATTAAGCACATTGGTACCAACGGCGGTGGATTCCTGGGTGCAAACTCTTCTCCCCCGATTGAAAACCCAACGATTATTTCCAACTTGATTGAGCTCTATTCTATGATGATTTTACCGGGTGCTTGTGTCATTACCTTTGGTAAAATGGTCAGAGATCAGAAAAAAGAACATGCACAGCAGGTTGGCGAAGAGATGCAGAGTACTGCAAAAGCCCGCAAGAGTCTGACTGCTCGTCTTTACGGCAGTGAGGGAAGAACCATCTTCCTTGCCATGGGAATTATTTTCCTGATTGGCCTCGGCCTCTGCTTTTGGGCGGAAACCCAAGGCAACCCGGCTCTCGAAAAAGTCGGCCTGAATCAGTCCATGGGCAGCATGGAAGGAAAAGAAGTCCGGTTTGGGATTGCGCAGTCTGCCATGTTTACGACAACGACCACATCCTTTACAACAGGTACCGTCAATAACATGCACGATACTCTGACGCCGCTCGGCGGTATGGTTCCGCTGCTTCATATGATGCTCAACGTTGTGTTCGGCGGTAAGGGCGTCGGCCTGATGAATATGATTATGTACGCAATTCTTGCCGTCTTTATCTGCGGATTGATGATCGGACGTACGCCGGAATATCTCGGTAAAAAGATTGAAGGCCGCGAAATGAAACTGACTGCATTGTGCATTATCATTCATCCACTGCTGATTCTTGCATTTTCTGCGATTGCCGTTGCTACTTCCGGAGGAATGGAAGGAATTACAAACCCGGGATTCCATGGGCTTTCTCAGGTATTGTATGAGTATGCTTCCTCTGCGGCAAACAACGGTTCCGGATTTGAAGGCTTAGCGGATAATACGATGTTCTGGAATATTACCACAGGGTTGGCTATGTTCTTCGGGCGCTATCTCTCCATCATTATCCAGCTTGCCATTGCAGGCTCTCTGATGAAGAAACGCTTTGTAAACGAATCAGTCGGAACCTTGCATACCGATACCCTTTCATTCTCCATTATCCTTGTATTTGTTGTCTATATTTTCGCAGCGCTGACCTTTTTCCCGGTGCTGGCGCTTGGCCCAATTGCGGAACATCTGACCCTCTGGGCGTAAGGAGGAGCCTTTGAAATGAGTAAAAAACGTAATAAAAAGCTGATTACGCCGGAGATTCTCCGTCAGGCTGTAATTGGTTCTTTTGTAAAATTAAATCCTCGGTACATGATGAAGAATCCGGTCATGTTTGTCGTGGAAGTGGGGTTCCTGATTACTCTGGTTCTCTCCATTTTCCCGGGGTTATTCGGAGATGTCAGTGAAACGAATCTCCGTGCATATAACATTGTTGTCTGCATTATTTTGTTTGTTACAGTGCTGTTTGCAAACTTTGCAGAATCTGTCGCAGAGGGACGTGGAAAGGCTCAGGCTGCCAGCCTGAAAAAAACGCAGAAAGATACCCAGGCGCGCTTTCTCAAAGAGGACGGCTCCGAGCAGATTATTCTTTCCAGTGAGCTGAAAAAGGGCGACGTGGTTATGGTTTCCGCTGGGGAGATTATCCCGGGCGACGGCGAGGTCATCGAAGGAATCGCGTCTGTCGATGAATCCGCCATCACCGGTGAATCCGCGCCGGTCGTCCGTGAATCCGGCGGGGACTTCTGCTCCGTAACC
>CALDJI010000021.1 GCA_937901805.1 uncultured Clostridia bacterium
GTCCGGTATCCTCAAACAGCATATCTCTTCGGTAATGCTCCATGGGGATCACATGTACGTCACACCCAATTTTTTTCTCATGGTTTAAGAAAAAAGCCAGTTCCCCAATCGTCAGTGCATAGCGCTGAGGAATTCCATACGAGAGGTATTTTTCATCTTCCAAAATTTCCGGACGGCAGCCTTCTACCTGTATTCCTCCCAGAGGATTAGGCCGATCTAGCACAACAAATGATTTCCCCTCTTTTGCACAGCTTTGCATACAGGTAAGCAGTGTCCATGGGAAACTGGAATAGCGCACGCCGGTATTCTGCACATCAAAGACCAGTACGTCGATATCGGACAGCATTCCGGGAACCGGGCGATCCGTCCCTCCATAAATTCCATAGACACAAATCCCAATGCGATCATCCACAAAAGTGGAAACATTTTCCCCTGCTTTTTTGTCCCCATAAAGGCCAAATTCCGGAGAAAAGACTGCACGCAGATTATACCGCTGCAAAAAAAGATCCACACTTGATCGCATCTGTGCATCATATCCGGCCGGTGAAGTCACCAGTCCGATTCTCTTTTTGGAAAACAGATAGTCGTATTTTTCAATACGGTCAATTCCACATTTCACCCGTTCCACAGCCGTTCACCTCGATGTCGTCATTACAAATGGCAGCGCCTGCAAATACCTTGTAATTTACAGGCGCCGCTTTCCAAAAAACATATCAGACGGTATATGAATATGAGGCCAAAGAAAATCAGAAAAATCAGCAAATTCATTATAAAATTTTCAGTTGATGTTCCACGTATTCTACAATTTTCTTCATTGCCTTCAAACGCGCATACCGTTTATCATTGGATTCCACAATCAACCAGGGGCAGTTTTCCGTATTTGTTTTTTGCAGCATTTCATTGACAGCCACTTCATATTGATCCCATTTTTCTCGGTTTCTAAAATCCTCTTCCGTAATTTTCCAGCGCTTTTCCGGCGTATTCTGCCGCTTTTCAAAGCGTTTGAGCTGTTCATCTTTATCAATATGCAGCCAGAATTTCATCACCAGCATCCCGTGCTCATAAAGGTACTGCTCGAATTCGTTGATTTCGCGATAGGCATGTTCCCAATCTTCTTTGGTGCAAAAGCCTTCGATACGCTCTACCATAACGCGTCCATACCAGCTCCTGTCAAAAATGGTAATATGCCCGGATTTGGGCAGATTGCTCCAAAAACGCCACAGATAGTGGTGCTCCAGCTCAATTTTCGTCGGTGCGGCAATGGGCACAACTTCATATCCACGGGGGTCGAGCGCCTTGGTCACGCGTTTAATATTTCCACCTTTTCCAGCTGCATCCCATCCCTCATAGGCAATGACCATGGGAATTTTCCGCAGGTACAACTCGCTGTGCAGTTCGCCCAGCCGTTTCTGATAGCGTTTAAGCTCCCGTTTATACTGGGATTCCTCCGCACTGCGGTTCAGATCAATTTCGCTGAGCAACGGAGTTTTAACAATCCCGAAATCTTTGGGAACGACTGGCTGTTTACTCATCCCGCCATGTTGTTTGTCATCCAGGGCCTGCTTCAGGCGTTCCACCACATGGCTGAGAACTTTATAAAAAGCAAACCGTTTATCGGTTGCCTCTACAACCGTCCAGGGAGCGTAACTGACGCTTGTCGTCTCGATCATCTCGTCAAAAGCCTTGAGATGTTTGTCATATTCCCGGTTGTGCCGCCAATCCTCTTTGGTGACGCGCCAGTTGGTAAAACCGCTGCGTTCCAGCTTTTCAAAACGTCTTTTCTGTTCTGCTTTGCTGATTTGCAGGAAAAATTTGATAATCAAGTATCCACTGTCGACCAGCTGCCGCTCAAAACAGCGGATGTCCTCCAGTCCCTGTTCAATGACGTCGCT
>CALDJI010000022.1 GCA_937901805.1 uncultured Clostridia bacterium
ACTGCGCCCCGGCAGGAAGAAGCCCGGACTCCTGCTGCTTTTGTCCGTGGGGTGGCTGCCTGTTTTCAGCAAGCAGGATACGCTGTGGGCGGATTTGACGCCCTGATTTCTTCTGATATTTCGGCAGGATCGGGGATCTCCTCCTCTGCGGCATTTGAGGTGCTGGTTGGACAAATGATCAGCGGGCTGTTTGAGGAGGATGGTATTTCCCCCATCTTTCTGGCACAGGCGGGAAAATATGCAGAAAACCACTATTTTGGGAAAAGCTGCGGCCTGATGGATCAGATGGCATGTGCAAATGGGTCGGCGATTTTTTTGGATTTTCAGAATCCGGAAAATCCATATACAGAAAAACTTCCGTTTGATCCGAAGAAGGCCGGATACGCTCTCTGTCTTGTCGACTGCGGCGCCGGCCATGAAGGTCTTTCGGATGAGTACGGTGCCATCCCGGAAGAAATGGGACGGGTGGCGGCTTGTTTTGGAAAAGAAGTTCTGAGGGAAGTATCTCCGGATGAGTTTTTTGCTTCTATTCCGGCGATTCGGAAGAAAACAGGGGATCGCGCCGTTTTGCGCGCTGTTCACTTTTTTGGAGAAAATTTGCGGGTGCAAAAACAGAAGGAGGCCATTTGTGCAGGGGATTTTCCCCGATTTTTGGGTCTTGTGAAAGAGTCTGGAAAATCTTCATTCCAGTATTTGCAGAATATTTATCCTTCCGGAGCCGTTTATCATCAGGAAATGGGGATTGGACTGGCCTTGTGTGAGCGGCTGTTGGGAGAGGAAGGAGCCTTCCGCGTACATGGCGGAGGGTTTGGAGGAACTGTACAGACATTTGTGCCGCTGCGGCGGCTGGAGCAGTTTGTAGCAGAGATGGAAAAGGCGTTAGGACAGGGTAAAATCCAGGTTTTGCAAATCCGAGAGCCAGGCGCAGTACGGGTTTTTTGAGATATCTGCTGTTTTTTGAGCTGTTTTATCGTTCAGGCTGACAAAGATACAGGTTCCCAATCGGATTTTGTTGACAGAAAAAACAGTGCGTGATACCATAATTTTAGAACAATTTTACGGGAAGACAAGTGACAACCTTTTGTTTCGTGAGATCGATTGCTGAGGCCAGGAGGATCTTGCGCTGAAGCTTTAGAAAAAAGGAAGTGCGGCTGTCCGCCGTGTGCGGTACAGCCGCCTGTTTTCTGTCATACCCTAGAAAAGGAGTGCTTGAATGTCCGGCAAACTCTCAAAACTTTTTAATGCGCAGGATATGACTGTGGGAAGCCCTGTGAAGGGGCTGATACAATTTTCTGTTCCACTTCTGATAGGAAACCTGGCGCAGCAGCTCTATAATACTGTAGACTCCATTGTTGTCGGGACTTATGTGGGGGATACCGCCCTGGCGGCAGTGGGAGCGAGCGGTCCGGTAGTAAATCTATTGCTGGTACTGTTTATGGGGATTTCCACCGGTGCGACGATCATGGTTTCCCAGTATTTTGGAGCAAAGGAAAAGGAACACCTTTCCCATACGGTCGGTACGGCGATCACTCTGTCCCTGCTGACATCCATTTTTATTACAATTTTGGGGCCGCTTATCAGCCGTCCAATGATGTCTTTGCTCAATACGCCGGCTGATATCTTTGAGCAGTCCTGCACGTACCTGAATATTATTTTCTTTGGCATTATCGGAATGGCCTATTACAATATTCTTTCCGGGATGCTGCGCGGATTGGGGGACTCGATGAGCCCGCTGCTGTTCCTGTTGATTGCATGCGGACTTAATATCGTCCTGGATATCTGGTTTGTAGCAGGATTGAGATGGGGTGTTGCAGGCGTTGCCATTGCAACAGCTATTGCCCAGCTGGTTTCCGCAATTTTATGTATGATTCGTCTTGCATTGATGAGGGACATTGTCACGCTGAACCTGACCGTGCTGAAATTGAAAAAGCAATATGTCATGCAGCTGGTAAAGCTTGGTCTTCCGGCTGGGTTGACTCAGGCGATTTTTTCCATGGCGCAGATTGTGGTACAATCCCTGACGAACAGTTTTGGCACTGCGGTTATTGCTGCCAATACTGCGGTTATGCGCGTGGATGGTTTTGCTATGATGCCGAATTTTACCTTTGGAAACGCTATGACCACCTATACGGGGCAGAATATCGGCGCAAACCGCTTGGATCGCGTACATGAGGGGACAAAGGACGGTATGAAAATTGGACTTATTTTCATTGCTGTTC
>CALDJI010000023.1 GCA_937901805.1 uncultured Clostridia bacterium
GGATGTCCTGACCATGATCCTGCTGTTTTCTACGATTCTCTCCGTTGTGATGGGCGACATTACAGAGGCGTTTACCATCATGGCAATCGTCTTCTTAAACGCCCTGCTGGGGTTTTTGCAGGAATACAAGACGGAAAAGACTATTGCCGCCCTGCGCCAGATGGCCGCCCCCACCTGCACCGCCCTGCGCGACGGAAAGCCTAAGCAGATTCCTGCGAGTGAGGTCACGATCGGGGATATTATCCTGCTGGAAGAAGGGGATAAAATCCCGGCCGATGGGATCTTATCCGAATGTTATGGCCTGTGTGCGGACGAAGCGCTCCTGACCGGGGAGTCCGTTCCGGTACACAAAAAGCCCTTTTCTTTTGGAAATGCTCCCCACGAGGCACAGAACGAAGTCTACATGGGAACGGTTGTTACAAAAGGGCGAGGCAGGATGCTCGTGACCGCCACCGGCATGAACACCCAGATGGGCGAAATTGCCGGAATGCTCGGCAACATTGAAGAAGAGCAAACCCCTTTGCAAAAAAAGCTCGACCAGCTTGGAAAATACATCGCCATCGGCTGCCTTGCCATCTGTGCGGTGGTGAGCGTCACAGGAATCCTGCGGGGAGAAGCTGTGTTTGACATGCTGCTGACAGGGATTTCCCTCTCCGTTGCGGCGGTACCTGAGGGTCTGTCCGCCATTGTCACCATCGTCCTGGCCCTTGCCGTCGGCAGGATGGTAAAACGCCAGGCCCTAATCCGCAAACTCTACTCTGTAGAGACGCTTGGGTGCGCGGACGTCATCTGCACAGACAAGACTGGAACCCTGACAGAAAACAAGATGACCGTTAAAAAAATCGCCGCACTCTCCTTCAGCGTCGATGTGTCTGGAAATGGATATGAGATGGACGGCGGTTTTACCAGTTCCGGAAATCCCGTCGTCCCTACCCGTTCCCCACTGATGCGCACCATCCTCGATTCCTTCGTCCTGTGCAGCAACGCGGCGGTTTTAGAGCAGAAAGCACAGAAACGCGGCGGCATGGAACTCTCCGTATCCGGCGATCCGACAGAGGCAGCCCTGGTAATAGCCGCCAAAAAAGCCGGCATTACCCGGGAAGAACTGGAGCACAGCCTGCAGAAAGTCGGGGAAATCCCCTTTGATTCCGAACGCAAGTGTATGTCCGTCCTCTATGCGGACGCACAGGGACGGATTACCATGTTTACCAAAGGTGCGCCGGATATCCTGCTGCAAAAATGCTCCTACACCATGATTGACGGCAAAACCGTCCCCCTGACTGCTTCCCACCGCCAAAAAATCCTCAGTCAAAATGAGGAGATGGCGAAAAACGCGCTCCGGGTATTGGCGTTTGCCTGCAAAACCGCCGCCTCTCCCCAAGAACCGGAAAACGGCCTGGTTTACTTAGGGCTGTGCGGGATGATGGATCCCCCGCGCAAAGAAGTCTTTTCCAGCGTGCGGGAATGCCGGCGCGCCGGTATCCGCCCGGTGATGATTACCGGGGATCACAAGACCACTGCGGCTGCCATCGCACAGGAAATCGGCATTCTGCGCCCGGGAGAACGGGTCGTATCCGGCGCAGAGCTCGACGAGATGAGCGACAGCCAACTCGCCGCCGAAATTTCCAATATCAGCGTATTTGCCCGGGTCAGCCCGAGCCATAAACTCCGGATTGTCCGCGCCTTCAAGCGGGCCGGGCACATCGTCGCGATGACTGGGGACGGCGTCAACGACGCCCCTGCTATTAAGGAGGCGGACATTGGGGTCTCCATGGGGATTTCCGGAACCGACGTCACAAAAGAAGCGTCTTCTGTAATTTTGCTTGACGACAATTTTTCAACCCTGGTATCGGCGATTGAAGAAGGGCGCATCATCTACCGCAACATCCGCAAATTCATCCGTTACCTGCTTTCATGCAACATCGGAGAAGTGCTCACCATGTTCCTGGGTATGCTCATTGGGCTGCCGGTTGTCCTGCTCCCCATCCACATCCTAATCGTAAACTTGGTCACGGACGGCCTGCCGGCGATTGCACTCGGGCTGGAACCGGGAGACAGCGACATTATGCGCGAAAAACCCCGCCGGCGGGAAGACAGTATCTTTGCCGGCGGGCTCGCTACAACCATTATTTTCCGCGGCTGCATGATCGGGCTGACCACGCTGGCCGTCTTTGTCGCTATTTTTAAAATGACCCACAATGTAGACGCCGCGCGCACCGCTTCGCTGCTGGCGCTTGTATTCACACAGCTCATCCATGTTTTTGAGTGCAAATCAGAGAAAAAATCGCTGTTTCAAATCAATCCCTTTGACAATGTCAAATTGATTTTTGCAGTGCTGGTTTCCGGCGCCATTGTCTTTGCAGCCGTCTATTTCCCGGCGCTGTCCGCCATCTTCCGGACTGTCCCGCTGACTCTGCCGCAGCTCGGCGTCACCTTTGCCTATATTGCAGCCGTTCCCCTTCTGGTCGCGCTGTTCTCCCTGAAAAAGCGCCGACCGAAAAAGCAGTCTGCCATTGAAGATGTGGACGCCCTTTCCCAGGGGCGGTAATCTCTTTTTTAAAACCCGGTTTTTGACGCCACTCTGTTTACCGGCCGTCTTTTTTGGCGCGGATAAGCAGCATCATCGGGCGGCGTAGTTCCTCCTCCATCCCCTCGACTGTGTGAAGCAAGCGCGGATCCGGCTGCGGTTCCACCGCTGCTTCCAGAATGAATCCCTGTTCCAGCAGGCAGGACAGATAGGTTGTCAGGGTTCTGTGATACTTTTTCACAGGTTCTCCCAAAAATACCGCCTGCCGCTCCCCTTCCAGGAAATAGCGGTCTACCGGCCAGTGATCCGGGTTGCCCTTGCCGTCATAGATCCAATCCTGGCTGCCGTAGGCAGTGAAAACTGGATGTTCCACTGAAAATACCAGGAAACGGTACACTTTTTCACAGATCTGGGAATACTCCGGCGTATAGTGCAGCGCAAGAGAGCTGAGCACAACATCAAAGCTCTCAGAGGGAAACTCCAGATCCTCCATCGCAATCCGCTCATAGGCAATCACAGGGGAGGCATTTTTCTCCCGCGCTACCTGGAGCATTTTCTCGGAGAGATCTGTCCCGACGACCTGTTTTGCCCCCTGCTGCGCGGCATACGCACAGTGCCAGCCAAACCCGCAGCCAATATCGAGCACCCGCTTTCCGCAAAAGCCGGGCAGCATCTTTTTCAGCTCGTGCCATTCCCCTGCGGCGCTCAGTCCCTGCACGGAGCGGGGAAAGCGGCTGTATTTTTCAAAAAAGACCGCGTCATCATAGTGGTTTTCTTTCATAGAATCCTCCTCATGATTGTGCAGGCGGCACGGTACGCGGCTCCTCCGGACGGCGGACGAGAAGCTTTTTCTCGAACGCCTCCGGGGATATCATTTTGCGGTAAACGGCCAGAAGTTCCTCCCGTACCTGTTCATCGGATAACCCCTGCTTGCAGGGCAGATACATGATGTCATATTCCACCCCGAACGCCAGGCTGGTTACTTGGGTTTTCTGTACCCCGCTGCGCTGGTAAAAGGCCACCCTCCGATCGCGCACAGCGCGTTCAGACTCATTCTGTGCGCAGTCCGGGGATTCCACTTCCAAAAGAATTGCCCGGATCCGGCTGCAATGCTGTTTGAGAAGCGCTAAAAAGCGGCTGCCGTACCCACCGGAACGGTACTGTCTGCACATTGCAAAATAATCCAGCATCAGAATATCCCCATTGACAAAAAAATAGGCGTAGGCCCGCAGCTGCCCATTCTCAAAAAGCCCATAGCAGAGGTAATCCCCCGTCTTCATGAATTTAAGCATGGAGGAGAGGGGTTTTAACTCCGATTTCGGAAAATCATGGATCGTATGTGCGCGGTAAATATCGGAAACTTCCTGTTCGCTCAAAGTCCTGAGCAGCAATGACGCATTTGTCTGCATGAAAAATCCTCCTTTTATGACGAATTACAAAAATGACGAGCATTTCCTTTCCATACAGTTTTGTCATGTATCACACACCTTAAGCTCCGAATCTGTCCAGCCGGTATCACATAGTTAAAGATATTGGTATCATTCAATCAATTTTGCCGATAAA
>CALDJI010000024.1 GCA_937901805.1 uncultured Clostridia bacterium
GTGCTGTCAGATATTATGGTCTGCGCGGAATGCGGTCAGCCTTACCGCAGGCAGGTATGGTCAAAGTATGGACAGAAACAGGCGGTTTGGCGCTGTGACAACCGTTTAAAGCACGGTTCCAAGAGGTGCAAACATTCCCCTACCCTCAAAGAAAAAACGATCCATGAAGCGATTATGACAGCCATCGGCAGCGTGGTGGAAGATCAGGGAGAATTCGTGCAGGCGTTCCGTGAAAATGTAATCCGAGTCATCGGCAGCTACTCCGCATCTGCAGAGCCGACAGAATATGCTAAGCAAATCGAAGCATTGCAACAGAAAATGTTGAAGCTGATCGAAGAAAGTGCCGGAAAGCAGGCCGCAGATGAGGACTTTGATAAAGAATACCGTGTGATTGCAGACCGGATGAAAGAACTGAAAAAACAGAAGGCGAAGAAACTCAAGGAATGCCAACTAGCGGATGCTTATGGACAGCGCGTGAAAGATATGGAGCAGTACACCCGTAAGATTGGCTACTTGAAACGGGAGTTCAATGTATAAGCAGTGGCAGGAACTGAAGGATAGTTCCTGCCATACAAAACTGATAAGAATAAAATCCTCAGAGAGACTGAGGATTTTATTGTTGGCAGTTACAGTGACATATAGAAAACACTTGTTTATTCTGATATAATATTTTAAAAGAATGGCATTTTTGAAAATTATAAATTATGAAGAATTGTGAGGAAGAAAAATTGGATAATAGAAAGCGGATGGGAAAGAATAAAGACGGGGTGATATTTCCTGTCGCTCCTAATCTTTCCGAGATGAGTGATACTTATTTGAATTTTATAGAAGAAATAAAAGCAGAGATTCAGAAGCAGCGCATCTCTGTTGTATTGAATGCAAATTCCAGTATGATTTGTCTTTACTGGAACATTGGCAAAGCCATTATAAAAAAGCAGGAGAAAGAGGGCTGGGGTACGAAAGTTATCGACCGCATGGCTAAAGACTTGAAGGACGCATTCCCTGATATGTCTGGATTTTCTCCGAGAAATATCAAATATATGCGGAAATTTGCCGAGTGCTGGCCTGACTATGAAATAGTGCAACGGGTCGTTGCACAAATTCCGTGGAGAAGCAATATTTCTTTGATGGATAAGCTGACAGACCAAAAGAGCCGCATATGGTATGCACAGAAAACAATAGAAAACGGATGGAGCAAAACAATTCTCGATATGCAAATTGAGAGTAGGCTGATGGAACGTGCAGGTCAAAGCGTAAACAATTTCCAGGCAGCACTACCGCCAACAGATTCTGATCTGGTAAATCAGGTATTCAAAGATCCCTATCTGTTTGATTTTCTTGGAACAGATATTCCTCGCAGAGAGGTGGAAATAGAGCGCCAGCTGACAGAACATATTCAAAGTTTTCTGCTGGAATTAGGGCAAGGATTTGCCTTTGTCGGCAGACAGGTTCATCTGGAAGTTGGTGGTGATGATTTCTATATTGATCTTCTGTTTTATCATCTGAAGCTACGGTGCTATGTCGTTATCGAACTGAAAGCCTGTGATTTTGAACCGGGCTTTATCAGTCAGTTAAATATGTACCAAAATGCGGTTAATGATATTTTACGTCATCCAGATGATAAGCCGACAATTGGTTTGTTGTTGGTAAAAGGAAAAAATAAAACTGTAGTAGAGTATTCTCTGGCAGGATATCAAAATCCGATTGGTGTAGCAGAATGGAAAAACCAAATTGCAAAAGCATTGCCGGAGGAACTGCGAAGTAGTCTTCCGTCTGTTGAAGAAATTGAAAAGGAGTTAGAGTAATTGTGCAGCGACCCGTTGCACAATTAAAGTTGGTGCAATCAATGCTCAAAATTTTTGTTCCGCCAAGAGCAAATTCTGTTTTTGGGGAATCTGAATTGCACACTCAACACATGTGGAGACCGTCGCGCTGCTGGTGCGATAAAACAGCTTAGAGAACAAGGG
>CALDJI010000025.1 GCA_937901805.1 uncultured Clostridia bacterium
CTGCCGTCCCGGCGGCAATTCATCAATGATGGAGACGTCCAGGTCGCCATAGATAATCAGGGCAAGCGTGCGGGGGATGGGCGTAGCAGACATGACCAGCATATGCGGGTGCTCTCCCTTGCCGGCGAGCAGGCTGCGCTGTTCCACACCAAAACGGTGCTGTTCATCCGTGACGACCAGGCCCAACGCAGAAAACTGCACCTTGTCCTGGATTAGCGCATGGGTACCGATCACAAGATCCAGTTCCCCTTCATTGATTTGACGGACGATTTCCCGTTTTTTTGCAGCGGTGATGGAGCCGGTTAGCAGTCCGATGCGTATGCCGCTTTCCCCGAGCAGGGAGGAAAGCGAATGGAAATGCTGTTCTGCAAGGATTTCCGTGGGTGCCATCAAGGCGCTCTGCCAACCGTTTTGACAGGCAATCAGGCAGGCTGCCGCGGCGACAAGCGTTTTGCCGGAACCGACATCCCCCTGTACCAGGCGGTTCATCGGGATATCCCGAGCCAAATCCCGCGTGACGTCCTCGATCGCACGGCGCTGCGCCCCAGTAGGGGAAAAGGGGAGGGCTCTGTAGAAGCTGTCCAGATCCGCATGAGGCATGGAAGCCTTTGTCTGTGTGCGCGCCCGCTGTTTTAGCTGGGCAAGTCCCAGCTGGAGGGAGAGCAGCTCGTCAAAAATCAGCCTGTTCCGTGCGATGGTAAGGTCGTAATCGGATTTGGGGAAATGGATGGTTTCCAGTGCAAAACGCAGATGGCACAGGCCGTATTCTTTGCGCATGGAATCCGGAAGGGGGTCTTCAAAACGATCGTCAAGCATTTCTAGTACGGTGTGGACGTTGTTTTTCAGGATATTCCCCGTCAGCCCTTCTGTCAGCGGATAGATGGGGAGCATATGCTCTGCGGAGTGGATATCTTCACACAGAGGGCTTGCCATTTCACGTTTGAGAAAATTCCCGGTTACCTTTCCGTAGAAAAGATACTGCTTTCCGATTTCCAATTTTTCCGCCAGGAATTTCTGGTTAAAAAAGGTGATAACCATCTCAGTAGTATAATCAGTCACCTTGATTTTATATAAACTCATTCCCTTGCGGATACGCTGCTCTCCGGATTTTGCAATGACTGTGGCCACTACAGCGCAGGGGGTGTCCAGCGGGACAGAGGCAATCGGTGCGGGGGAGGTTACGTCAATATAGCTGCGCGGAAAATAATAGAGAAGGTCCTGGAGGGTGCGGACGCCGATTTTATGATAGAGTTCCGCCCGTTTGGGTCCAACTCCTTTGAGATACTGGATGCCGTAATCGGAAAGGTTTTTCATGGGGGTTACCTCCTGCAGACAAGAAAGAAACTACCCCCGGCAGATGATGCAGGGGGTAGAAAATTTGTAAGGGGTTTTCCATTATTCTACAGAAATAATGAAATAGTAAACGGGTTGTCCGCCGGGAATGACGTTGACCTCGATTTCCCCGTTGAAACGGGCGTCTAACTGCCCTTTCACCTGATTTGCCTGCTCTTCCGTAGCGTCT
>CALDJI010000026.1 GCA_937901805.1 uncultured Clostridia bacterium
CATGGAAATCCTTGTCTTCCCGTTCCCGGAAATGGTTGGAGGCAAGGACGTCGCGCTCGGTGCGCTCTGCAATGCGCGCCATGGTCTTGACTGCTTCCACCGGGTAAGCGCCTGCGGCAGTCTCCCCGGAGAGCATCAGCGCGCTGGTTCCGTCATAGATAGCGTTCGCCACGTCTGTCGCTTCCGCACGGGTCGGGCGCGGGTTTTTGATCATGCTGTCCAGCATCTGGGTCGCTGTAATCACTTGTTTTCCTGCATTATATGCTTTGCTGATAATCCGTTTTTGCAAGATGGGAACATCTTCCAGTGGGATTTCTACCCCCATGTCGCCTCGGGCGACCATGACGCCGTCAGCAACCATCAGGATCTCGTCGATATTTTCCACGCCTTCTGCATTCTCAATTTTGGCAATGATACGGATGGTATCGCATTTGCACTCATCCAGAATTTTTCGAATTTGCAGGATATCATCCGCACAGCGTACAAACGAAGCGGCAATAAAATCAAATCCCTCTTTGACGCCGAATACTATGTCGTCGTGGTCTTTCTGACTAATATAGGGCATACTCAGACGTGTTCCTGGGACATTGACCCCTTTGTGGTTGGAAACCGGCCCGTCATTGAGCACCCGACAGATAATTTCTGTTTCAGTCAGGTCAACGACTTTTAGGGCGACTAATCCGTCGTCGAGCAGCACAATCCGCCCAACTTCCAAATCTGCAATTAGTCCCGGGTAAGTAATGGAAACACGCGTTTCATCTCCTAAAATATTTTCACTGGTAAGCGTGAACCGTTCCCCTTCTTTTAAAAATACCTTACCGTCTTTAAAGTTGCCAAGGCGGATTTCCGGTCCTTTGGTATCCAGCAGAGCGGCAGCCGGTTTTCCCATCTCCTCTGCTGCCTGGCGGAACTTTGCCAACAGGTCATGATGCTCCTCGTGGGTTGAATGTGAGAAATTGAAGCGGGCGACATCCATCCCGGCACATAACAGTTTTTTGATCATTTCCACCGTGTTGGTGGCCGGACCGAGTGTGCACACAATTTTGGTTCTTCTCATCAAAAACACCTCTGTCTATATGGATAGTACAACTTTTAAAATTTTCCCATGCTAACTATACCATAAAATTTTTTTGCTGCAAGGGGATTTTTCAGAAATTTAACAATCCAGGAAAACCCGGGAAAGCGTTTGCTTATTTTGTCAAAAAAAGATATAATGACAACCGTGTAGGGGGATGAGTATGTCGGTAAATTTTTATGGAATCCTGAAAAATCGAGAAGAAACGCTTGCATACCTAAAACAGGCGCCTTCTGCGCTGCTTTCCTGGTATGATACCCACGCAAGGGTGCTCCCCTGGCGGGAAAACCGGGATCCTTACCGGATTTGGGTGTCCGAGATCATGCTCCAGCAGACCAGGGTGGAGGCGGTAAAGCCCTATTATGAACGGTTTTTGTCTGCTTTTCCGGATGTCCACGCCCTTGCGCAGGCTCCAGTCGAGCGGGTGCTCAAGTTTTGGGAAGGACTGGGGTATTACAGCCTGGCCAGGAATCTGCATAAGGCAGCAAATCAGATTCTGCAGCAGTATTCCGGCGAATTTCCGCGTTCGGCAGAAGAACTCCGAACGCTTTCTGGTATTGGGGAATATACTGCGGGCGCAATTGCTTCCATTGCCTATGGACAACGGGTTGCAGCAGTGGACGGGAACGTCCTGCGCGTACTTTCCAGACTAATCCAAAGTACCGCGGATATCACAAAAGCGCAGGAGAAAAAGATACTCTCTTCATTGGCCCAGGATATGATGCCTGACAGCCTGGCAGGGGATTACAATCAGGCCATGATGGAAATCGGAGCCCTTGTCTGTGTTCCCAACGGTCCGCCGCATTGTATGGAATGCCCGCTTTCCGGGCTGTGTTTTGCCCATCGTAATAGCTGTGAAGAGGAATATCCGAGAAAATCCCCGAAAAAAGCACGCAGAAAAGAGGAAAAAACCGTCCTGCTTGTTCTACATGGAAACAAAGTGTTGCTCCATAAACGCCCGGAACAGGGTCTGCTCGCCGGACTATGGGAGTTTCCCATGTCCGAGGGGGATCTACCGCCGCAGGAACTTCTCCCTATGTGGGGGATTGCCCCTGATACGGTGAAAAAGTTCATACCCGCAGGACAGGCAAAGCACAT
>CALDJI010000027.1 GCA_937901805.1 uncultured Clostridia bacterium
AAAATCTCCTGGAAGCCGCGGATCGTTTCCTTAAGCGGGACGTATTTTCCAGGCATGCCGGTAAATTGCTCCGCCACAGTAAAGGACTGGGACAGGAAGCGTTGGATTTTTCTAGCGCGGGAAACCACCAGTTTGTCCTCGTCAGAAAGCTCATCCATTCCCAAAATAGCAATAATATCCTGCAATTCCTGATATCGCTGCAAAATTGACTGCACAGCGCGCGCCGTATCATAGTGCTCCTGCCCAACAATCTCGGGCGCAAGAATCCTGGAACTGGATTCCAGAGGATCCACTGCCGGATAAATGCCCTGTGCAGAAATCTGGCGGGAGAGCACCGTCGTCGCGTCCAGATGCGCAAAAGTGGTTGCCGGAGCCGGGTCGGTCAGATCATCCGCCGGCACATAAACCGCCTGTACGGAAGTGATGGAACCGCGTTTGGTGGAAGTAATCCGTTCCTGCAGGGCGCCCATTTCTGTAGCAAGCGTAGGCTGATAGCCGACTGCGGAAGGCATCCGTCCGAGTAGAGCGGAAACCTCGCTCCCCGCCTGGGTAAAGCGGAAAATATTATCAATAAACAACAGGACATCCTGTCCTTCACTGTCACGGAAATACTCCGCCATGGTAAGGCCTGAGAGACCAACGCGCATTCTTGCACCCGGCGGCTCATTCATCTGGCCATAGACCAGCACGGTCTTATCCAAAACCCCGGATTCTTTCATCTCATTGTACAGATCGTTGCCCTCACGGGTGCGCTCCCCAACGCCGGTAAATACGGAAATTCCTCCGTGCTGCTTGGCAATATTGTTGATAAGTTCCATAATCAGAACTGTTTTTCCAACACCGGCACCGCCAAACAGGCCAATTTTTCCACCTTTGGCATAAGGGGCAATCAGATCGATGACCTTGATCCCGGTTTCCAAAATCTCCGTTGTCGCTTCCTGTTCCTCATAGGTTGGAGCAGGTCTGTGGATCGGCCATTCCTCCTTAGTATCGGGAGCCGGCTTTTCATCAACCGGTTCTCCCAAAAGGTTGAATACCCGTCCTAGGGTCTCTCTTCCTACTGGGACTTTAATTGGAGAGCCAGTATCAACCGCTTTAATACCGCGCTTTAAGCCATCGGTAGAGCTCATCGCAATGCAGCGCACCACGTCGTCTCCGATATGCTGCGCCACCTCTACAATCAATTTTCTGCCCGCATATTCAATTTCCACTGCATTGAGAAGATTGGGCAGGTGTCCTTCTTCAAACTGGATATCAATGACAGGGCCGATTATCTGAACGACCGTGCCCATATTGCAATCCTTCATGTATATTTCTCCTGTTCTGCTGCCGGCGCTATTCCAGAGCCTGCGCGCCGCCGACAATTTCTGTAATCTCCTGCGTAATGGTGGACTGACGCGCCCGGTTATACAAAAGGCCCAGACGATCCACCAGTTCCGAAGCGTTTTCACTGGCGGATTCCATCGCCGTTCGGCGCGCGCCCTGTTCGCTTGCAAATGATTCCACTACCGCGCCATAGAGCATCCCCGCCAAAAACATTGGCACGATCTCATCAAAGACTGCCTGCGGCGAAGGATCATACTCCACCAAATCCCTGCTTCGTTCCTCAGTTCCCCCAAAGTCAATGGGCAGCAGTTTGAGAACTGCCGGTTCCTGATTCAACGCTGTGACAAAATTGGTATACGCTACGTACAATTCATCGATTTCCCCTTTACGATAAAGAGCAAGAATTGCGTTGGCCATCTCATAAGTATCCGGAAGGGTCATTCCCTCACAGACGCCGACGTAACTCCCAATCATCCGATGCGTGGAACGCTGATAATGCTCCGCCGCCTTTTTGCCAATGGCAATGACGCGGGCATGTTTCCCTTCCATCTGTGCATCCGCGGCCTTGAGCACATTGGCGTTGTAGCCTCCGGCAAGCCCGCGCTCCCCAGCAATGACGACACAGCAGCTTGTCTTGACAGGACGGGCATGGGTGTATTGGGAATCAAATTGTTTGGTTGTTGTGGCGATCTCGGACATTGTTTCATACAGGGTGGTGAAAAATTCCCGATTTTGCTCTGCACGCTCTTTGGCGCGGCGCAGTTTCGAGGAGGCAACCAATTCCATAGCCTTAGTGATTTTCATGGTGCTCTCAACCCTTTTCCTCCTGCGTTTAATATCCTTCATGGAAGCGCTCGCCATACCGCACCGCCTTTCTTATTGCAGAGAGAGGAATTTTTCCGTAAACTCCTGGAGAACCGTCTTTATCCGTTCCTCGGTCTGCTTGGTAAAATCCCCTGTGTTCCGGATTTCCTCCAAGATCTCACTGTAATTCAAATCAACAAATTCATAGAGTTCGGTTTCATACCGGCGGATCTCCGTAAGATCGACCTTTGACAGATATCCATGAGTGACTGCATAAAAGATCAGCACCTGATGTTCCACGCTTACTGGGGAATTTCTTCCCTGTTTGAGTACCTCTACAATCCGTTCTCCCATAGCCAGTCGTTCCTTGGTATCTGTATCCAAATCCGATCCGAACTGGGCAAACGCCTGTAATTCCCGGTACTGGGAATATGCGAGTTTCAGGGTACCGGATACTTTTTTCATCGCCTTAATCTGGGCGTTTCCTCCGACACGGGAAACCGAGATACCGGGATTCACCGCCGGACGCACGCCGGCATGGAAGAGTTCCGATTCCAGGAAAATCTGCCCATCTGTAATGGAGATGACATTGGTTGGAATGTACGCGGACACGTCGCCTGCCTGCGTTTCAATGATGGGAAGTGCTGTCAGAGAGCCGCCGCCATGATTCTCATCCAGGTTTGCTGCGCGCTCCAACAGGCGCGAATGCAGATAGAACACATCGCCCGGGTAGGCTTCCCGTCCCGGCGGACGTCGGATCAGCAGGGACAGCGCGCGGTATGCCACCGCATGCTTGGACAAATCGTCGTAGATAATCAGGACGTCTTTCCCCTGATGCATGAAGTATTCTCCCATAGCGCAGCCCGCATAAGGGGCGATATATTGCAGCGGCGCCAGTTCGGACGCGGTAGACGCGACGACAATGGTATATTCCATGGCGCCGTTTTGCTCCAAAGTTTCCACAAGCTGCGCCACCGTGGAATTCTTCTGTCCAATGGCAACGTAGATGCAGATAACATTCTGGCCGCGCTGGTTGAGGATGGTGTCCGCTGCGATGACCGTCTTTCCGGTCTGGCGGTCGCCGATAATCAATTCGCGCTGTCCCTTACCAATGGGGATCATGGAATCAATGGCTTTGATTCCCGTCTGAAGCGGGCGGTTCACGCTTTTCCGGGCCAGAATCCCCGGCGCTTCCGACTCGATCGGACGGTATTCCTCCGTTTGGATTGGTCCTTTTCCATCGATCGGCTGTCCCAGAGAATTGACAACGCGCCCTAAAAGCGCATCCCCCACCGGAACCTGCACGACGTTCCCTGTGCGGCGTACGGTATCCCCTTCCTTGATTCCCTGATCAGAACCGAGCATAACCGCGCTGACGCTGTCCGTTTCCAGGTTCAGAGCCATTGCCGACACTCCGTTTTCAAACTGAAGCAGTTCGTTGGAAACACAGTCTTCCAGTCCGTAAATCCTAGCGATTCCATCTCCAATCTGTGTGACTGTCCCGATATCCGACATGGTGATCTTATGCTCAAATTTCTGAATTCTCTCTTTAATAATGCTGCTGATTTCATCCGGGCGCAGCTGCATGGCATTACTCCCCTTTCTTTTGGATGACAGAACGGGACACCGCTTCTTCCAGCTGTGTAAGCCGTGTCTGAACGCTGTTGTCAATGCGTCTGTCACCGACGTCGATGACAATTCCCCCAATGATACCGGGATCCAAGCGATATTCCAAAGAAACCCGCTTTCCAGTCATCCGTTCTATTTTGTCCTGCAATTTTTGGCGATGTTCTTTCTTGACAGGGTAGGCTGTCCGGACAATCGCGCGTTCCACCCCGTCTACAAGATCGCAGAGTTTCTCAAATTCCTCCAAGATGGAAAAAAAGGAGGAAAAGCGGCCTGCGTCGATTAAAATCCTCAGAAAGTTCAGCGCATAGGAGGGCAAAGCCGTTTCAAACAGAGAATCCACCAACTCCAGTTTTTCCCGCTTTTCAATAACTGGAACGCAAAAAAAACGGAACAGCATTGGATTTTGCTGCAAAATCTGCCGGATGTCGTGAAGAGACTCCCGAACCGGCTGCATGCAATCTCCCTCCTGCACTGCTTCCAAAAGGGCGTTTGCATAGACCTTCTCTACTGTTTCGGACATGATGCTTCCCCTTCTTCATTCAGGAATTCCTCGATCAGCTGTTCTTCCACTTCAGGAGCGATTTCCTTTTGGATAATCTTTTTCGCCATCAGGACGGCCAAATCGGAGATTTCATCTTTCGCTTCATTGACAGCCCGCTGTTTTTCCCGCTCCAGTTCATCCCTTGTACGGCGCATCAGATGGGACGCCTCGCGCTTCGCCTGATCCAGGATTTCTTCAGAACGATCCTGTGCTTTTGCCGAAGCCTCTTTTAACAACGCCTGTGCTTCTGCCTTTGCGCCGGAAATCCGGGAGGTATATTCCTGTTTTGCCGCCTCTGCTTTTTCCTGCGCTTCCTGCGCTTTCTGGTAAGTATCTTCCACTTCTTTTGTTCTGGAATCTATCATCTTTTTCACAGGCTTAAATAGAAATTTCTTTACAATCAGGTAGAGAATCAGCGTATTACCAAGTGTGAACAGGATTGTCCACATGTCAATACTGACAAATGGCTGATGCATGATTTCCCCTCCTTCCTTATTTTTCCATTTCAATTACAGCCTGCCGATAAACGGGTTTGCAAACATCAAAAGTAAGGCGACTACCAAACCATAAATACCAGTGGATTCTGCAATCGCACAGCCAATGAACATGGTCCTGGTTACATTGCCCTGTGCTTCCGGCTGACGCCCAATGGCTTCGCACGCTTTGCCGACTGCATATCCTTCTCCAATTCCCGGTCCAATTCCTGCAATCATTGCAAGTCCTGCCCCAATTGCGGATGCTGCCAATACAATCGCTTTTTCCATAATCTGATTTCCTCCTAAAATATTTTTTCGGGGATCTTGTGCTGATTATACTACTCTGCATTGCTGATAAATGCCATTGTCAGCATGCAGAATACAAACGCCTGTAAGACGCTGGTAAATAAATCAAAATAGAGCGAGAGCACCGCCGGTAATCCCAACTGCAAAAACGGGATCCCGATATCGCATAGTGCCGTAGACGCCGCGCCCAGCGCCCCGTATACCAATGCGGAGATGACAATCCCGGACGCGATATTGCCAAAATGACGGAAACTCATTGAGATCGGGTTTGCCACCTCGCTGAGCACGTTCATGGGCAGCATTACGGCAACCGGTTCCGCAAACCCTTTGAGGTATCCTCCCATTCCCTTGGAGCGGATGCCAGTATACTGGATCATGACAAAAGTAACCAGCGCCCAGGCAAGAACGGTGTTTAAATCCCCAGTCGGCGGACGCAGTGTAAACAGACTGCTCAGCGAAGAACATAGGGAAAACAAGAACAGAGTGCCGATATATGGAGCCAGGCGTTCCTTTTTTTCTCCCATGGTTTCCCGCACCATTTTGTAGACATAGGTGACAAAAACTTCTGCAAGCACCTGTTTTCCACGAGGAACTTTTTTCATTTTCCAAGTGAGAAACTTACAAAGAACCGCAATAAAAGTCATGACAATCCACATATTGACAACGGTCTCTGTCACTGGAATTCCGCCGAAAATAGGGATGGTAAATAAAATCTTGGGGCCTTCAATGGTAATATCCACTGTTTACTTTCCCTCCTTTTGCAACAAGATGCGTACAGATAAAACCAGTTTGGGGAAGATAAGCGGGAGGATTATCCCAAGGGCGTGGAATGTCTCCCTGGTAAGGCCTAGATAGATGAGCACGCCCAAAATACTCATACGCAGCAGATAATTCCCCATTGTCCTCCGCCTTGCGCCCTGAGAGGATTTGAGCAGGGAACTTTTCAAATGGTGGATCAACAGGACAAGATTGATCAGGGAAAACAGGCTGGAAACCAGTACAGAGAACACCAGAGAAGCGGAGAGCCCCCCTAGACAGGCGTAAATAGAGAGAAAGATGAGATCCAACGCGGCACAGCCAATTACGAGGTATTTCATATCCTGCCGGATCATTTCCATTGTTTTTCCTCCCCCTTTTTTACAGTCTGAACATTCATATCCAGAATCCAGCTGCCATGAAAAAACAAAACCATCCTCCACCATATAAAGCCGCCGTCCTTATTGGGTGCAATCCTTTTTGAATTAATAAATTCTGTACAATTCTTTTAAGAACGGTTATACAATTTTTATTTTTCATTTTCAAATGTTTTTGATAAATCAATATTAAAATTTTCTTTTCTATTTTTACTGTATCATTCTGTACATCTTTTTTTACGTCCATTCATGCTGTAAAAAGAGGAGTGGTACATAAACTGTACCACTCCTCTTTTTGAGACTGTCTATTTGATTGATACATAATAAAACTGACCGTCCAATCCCTCTGATTTCAAAATATCGATAAACGCCCTATCATCGTATTGCTGGATAACCGTACAATTTTTCCATTGCATCTTTTCCCACTACCACATACAACATCGCTTTGAGGTTCCCGGAATAACAGCCTGCCTGTCACATATGGTGCGTAAATTTCATCAGTTGAGAAGGAAAGACTTCAATGTCACTTTAAGACATTTCCTTATAAACATGGCTGATCATGTTGGTAGAAAAAATTAACCCTCTCCTCCGCTGTCCGTTTTCCTGTGCAGGGCAGTGCGAATAACGAATCCATGGATGATTTCTCCAAAGACGGATATCAGCAAGCGATCGGAAGGAATAGAGATATTTGAAAAAATACCGGACTGAACCACCATCACTAGAGAATAAAATTTTTACCAATCATTTTATATCCTATTACGGCAGATACCGCAATTCCGTACGACATTACCCAGCGGATAAGAACTATTGAATGGGAATACTCCCGGCAAATCCTCTGGATTAAAACAGCTTGCCCAGTAAACCCGCCAGGAAGAGATCCCCCGGCATGCACAAAAAAATTTGATATTAACACCCATCACCTGTACAGAAGATATCCCGCATCCTAAAGAAAGCAGAAATTTTTGCATTTTTCTGTTGGCTTTCATTTTCATCTAACTATAAATCGGCTGCCAATGGATTATTTCAGCTTTCTTATTATAAAGAGGCCACTTCTAAAAGACAAGGAATCTTATCAAAATTGAGTGAAAAATATTACAACAATTCTGACACAATTATGGTTTATTTGCTTTGTCAAAAATTTCTCAGAATTAGTTCTTTTTCTGGTTTTCCTCCTCTTCTTTTGTGGCACTTACCTCTGTCCAGCACAATTTCTACATGATATAATTAAATAAACTGTTTTGATACTATTGTCCTATTTGTTACTGATTTTTCTGTGATTTTATACTTTGAGTAAATGAAAAGGAGAAAATATGCGTACAGAAACAGAAATGATGGAACTGATCCTTTCCGCTGCAAAGAAGGATGAACGGATTCGCGCTGTCTACATGAACGGATCCAGGACAAATCCGAATGCTCCAAAAGATTTATTCCAGGATTATGATATTGTGTATGTGGTACGGGAAACGGAATCGTTTCAGCAGGATAAAACCTGGATTGATCAATTTGGACGGCGGCTTTATATGCAATTCCCAGAAGAAAGCGTAGAATTCCCTTCAGATCCGCATAACAGTTATGGATGGTTAATGCAGTTTGCCGATGGGAACCGCCTGGATTTACATGTCAATCGCGTGGAATATGCTCAGCAGTCAATCAAACATGATCGCTTATGTATCATCCTGCTGGATAAAGACGGCTGCCTCCCCTCCATGCCCCCTCCCACCGATGCAGACTTTTTTGTCGCGGCTCCAACGGAAAAAGAATTTCTGGACACCTGCAATCAATTTTGGTGGTGTCTAAACAATGTCGGCAAGGGTTTATGGCGCAAAGAAATCCCCTATGCACAGGATATGATGACTTTTATTCGGGAAGAACTTCTGAAAATCCTGTCCTGGAAAGCAGGGATTCATAAAAATTTTTCCTGTAGTATCGGAAAAAGCGGAAAATACCTATTCCGTTTTATTTCTCCGCAGGAATGGCAGGATTTTTTATCCACTTATTCTTCTGCAGATGTGGAAAACTGTTGGCAAGCTGCAATTAACATGTGCCGCCTATTTGATACTACCGCAAAATTTGTTGCCGGAAAACTCGGTTTTTGTTACAATATGCAGGAGGCGGATGCAAGTTTTCACTTTTTTCTTCATGTCCGCTCCCTTCCCGCTGATGCTAAGGAAATCTATCCTTGATGATCGTTTTCACAGCAGTTCATCGGAAAAAAACCAAAATACGGTCGTCCAAGGATGGCCGCGCGGTAAAAAACAAAGGAGGATATCATGTCACAAAAAAATCTTATGATTGCACAGTCCGGAGGGCCTACAACCGCCATCAACGCCTCTCTTGCGGGTATTGTAGAAGCCGGAAAGCACAGCGGGCAGTTTGATCATGTTTACGGCGCCCTCAATGGGGTAGAAGGTTTGCTAGACCGCCGTATCATTGATTTGGGCGAACAGCTGCCGGATGATCATTCTCTGGACTTGCTTTCTAATCCCCCCGCAAGGGCGCTCGGTCCCTGCCGTTATCGGATGCCTGTTCCAGGTTCTGCCGAAGCAAAGGCAATCTATGCCCAGATTGAACAGATTTTTGAAGAATATCATATCAGCTGTTTTTTCTATATTGGCGGTAACGATTCAATGGATACTGCTCACAAGCTCTCGCTTTATTTCTCTGAACGCGGAAAGGATATCCGTGTAATCGGCGTTCCCAAAACCATTGACAACGATTTGCCTGTCACCGATCATACCCCCGGCTTTGGAAGCGCTGCAAGATTTATCGCAACTTCCATACAGGAGATCATCCGCGACAGTGAAGTTTATAATGTACAATCCGTAACCATTGTCGAAATTATGGGAAGAAATGCAGGCTGGTTGACCGCTTCCTCCTGTCTTCCGCGCTATCTGGGGGAACAGGCTCCCCATCTTATCTACTTGCCTGAAACCCCTTTTACCTTTGAAAAATTCCTGGCAGACGTCACAAGAGAGCATGAAAAACATAAAGCCGTCATTGTCGCCGTTTCGGAGGGCGTCCGGACGCCGGATGGCAAATACGCTGCCGAATCCAACCAAAGCGGAAAAACGGACGCATTTGGTCATAAATACCTGGCGGGTATCGGGAAGTACCTGGAAGAGCTGGTAACAGAACATATTGGATGCAAAGTGCGTTCAATTGAACTAAATGTACCGCAACGGTGCAGCGCGCACCTGGCCTCGAAAACCGATCTGGAAGAAGCGCGGCTGATTGGACAAAAAGCAGTGGAAGCAGCCCTTGCCGGGGAAACCGGAAAAATGATGATCTTCGAGCGTCTTTCCAATCATCCGTATCAGGCAGCCATTGCCTCCTGCGATATCGGGAAAGTCGCTTTCCAGGAAAAAGTCTTCCCCCAAGACTGGATTTCTGAAAATGGAACGTTCATCAGCCGGGAAGGATTTGATTACCTCCTTCCGCTGATCCAAGGTGAAGTACAGACGGAAAAACAAAATGGAATGCCGGTACACTTTCTTTTTGACAAAGAAAAATTAGTATAATTGTTCCTGAAAATAGTTTTCAGATTCCTCTATCCGTTTTAAATAAACCATTATTGCAACCTTTCTATAAAAAACCCGGAAGACAACTTGTCTTCCGGGTTTTTCCATCCATTACTACTCAACGGTATAAACATTCACACTTTCAATGATATCCGCCTTGGAGGGGGTTCCGTTTTGATCCTGGGATACATTTGCCAATTTATCTACCACATCCATTCCCTCATAGACCTGGCCAAACACGGTATGCTGCTGGTCAAGCCAAGGGGTTCCCCCTACTTCCATGTAAGCGTCCAGGATATCCTGCGTATGCAGGCCCTCATTTGAAGAAAACAAACTCTCCTGCATGGTATCTGCCCCTGCCTGTACAATAAAGAACTGACTGGAATTGGAACTGGGCTGCCCCGTATTTGCCATAGAAAGCGCACCGCGGAAGTTATAGAGCTCCAGAGAAAATTCATCTTCAAAGTCTTTACCAAATGCACTTTCTCCACCGCGGCCGGTTCCTGTTGGATCCCCTGATTGGATCATAAAATCCTTAATTACCCGATGGAATGTTACGCCGTCATAATATCCCTGCCGTGCAAGCGTCACAAAATTTTCCACCGCTTTTGGAGCCACATCCGGATAAAGGACAATTTTGATGGTACCCTTACTTGTTTCCAGCACAGCCACAGTATCCCCGGATTTCGGCGCCTGGAATTGACGGAGCTGTGTTTCTTCTTCCAAACGGTTTTCGCGTTTCGATTCATCAATGGCAATTGTCCCGATTTCCTTTAAGCCGTCTGTTCCTACCGGAGGCTGAGAAACCGTCTCTTTTTCTCCGCATCCAGTCAAAATCCCGGTCAAAAGGCATGCACACAGTACAACAGAAAGTATTTTTTTCATGGGCATCTCCTTATTCTGAAGCTTCGGCTTCTTCCTGGTGGTATTCGCCGACAGTAATCGTATTGATTTTGATATCGTCTATCGGGACGTTGTTTTTGTTTTTATCCGCGGCGACAATCTGATTAACGACGTCCATGCCCTCGATAACCTGCCCATAAATGGTATACAAACGGGAATACAGAGGAGCGCCTCCGACCTCTTCAAACTTACTGACGACTTTCTCAGGGTAGTTCGCTTCACGCATTTTATCAATCATATCCTGAGGAACCTCTCCGTCGCTTACAATGAAAAACCGGCTGCTTGCCTTTTTATCCTTTGTACTGATGGAACCAAGCGCTCCTGCATAGGACCAAAGGCTTGGAGAAAGCTCGTAATCAAAGTCTTTTCCATCATAAATGCTGGTAGCAGTTTTTCCTTTTTTATCCTCAGCCCCCGCAAGAAACGCCCCATCCGGCGAAGACATCAGGGAGAAAACACAGGTTCCATCATAATATCCCTGTTCCGCCAGCGTCAAAAAATTTTCCACCGCTTTTGGGGCTTCTTCAGGGTACAGTACGACCGTGATCACGCCATAGGATGTATCAATTGTCGCAATGGGATCGCCTTCTTCCGGCTGCTCAAACTGGATAAACTCAATATCGGCATCCAAAATCGGGTTTTCCGTTTCAATCCCACATCCGGCCAGCGTAAGCAACAAGATCGCCGAGAGAAGCCCTGCCGTAATGCTGACTATTTTTCGTTTCATACGTTTCTACTCCAATCTGCCAAAAGTATTAAAAAGTGTTGTCAAAACTCCGGACAATTCCAGATGAAATATCCAAAATCCCGTAAAAAACAAATTTGACACCATTTTTCCATGATTTTATCCCTTTTCACATACAAAGCGGACGAATAAAATCCGTTTTTTCTGATTTTTTCGCTGAAAAATATCAGAAAGCAGGCAGTTTTTATTATATCGAAAAAAATCCCTTGGGACAAGGGATTTTGTGATATGCAGATTGAATTTTTTATGAACAAAACGATGAGGCCACAGCAGCAACATTACTTACCACTGTGACCTCATCTCATCTGATCTGGCATACTACACGAAACCTTACCTTTCTGATTCTCTTTTCTGCTTTATCTGTTCCACACATTGGTTAGAGAGTTACAACTCCGATTGGATTACAGAAAAACGAATCGTTACTTTTGGCAATCAGGAGATTCCATTTTCTCTTCTGTTGAAAAGGATATCAGGAAATTATACCTTCCATGGGAATCACCTTTCACTATCAGTAGTCGTTATCTTCTTTCTATGGTAATGCTATAAAAAGCGGAACCGATTAAGATAATTACTGACATTTGGTTACTGGTTTTCCTTTCAGCAACTATAAAATCTTTTCAGGAAACCATCTTGTGCAGATCTTACACCAAATAACTAGAAAGCAGGAACATTTTATTCCCTATTCAATTGTATTTTGTCTTTACGTAACAACGCGATTATCTTTCTGTCTGGCTACATACCCAACTGTCAGTTTTCTCTGTCTTTATCGTTTGTTCTTTTTCTGAATAAACAGCTGACGTTTTTACTGATGACCGGATTTTGTCACGCTTTGACTGGTGTATGTCCCATTGTAATTATGGAACATACGGGAAACTGCTGTTCTTCATTTGCCATGGGACTCCTCCGCCTTTCTTACGATACTCATACTTCCCGACTTTTCAAAACCACGGTTCACTGATAAACTCATCATAAACCCTTTGCTCTTCTTGGCGTTTTATCTAGGTTTTGTTTTTCTGAAGTACTTTCTCTTGATTACATCTATACTATACCATCCTAAATGGAGAAAGTCAATACTTTTTCAAAACTTTTTTTAATATTTTTATATTTTTTATATACGAATTTACTGCTTTCCTTTTGTCGCTATACTAAAACCATTTTCACCTTTTTGTACGCAGAAGAAAAACTTTACGGTTTCGAAACCCCTTGTTCAGGATGTTTTCATTGACTTTCCCCCCTAATCCTAGTAAAATGAATACCACTGTAACAGCAGTGTAGCCCCAAACAAACTCTTTGATACAGAGCGGAGGATGCAATATGGCAGACCAGAACACGGAATTCGGGCCAAACCTTATTTCTTTAATGGATGAGGAAGGCAACGAACATGAATTTGAATTTGTAGACAGCCTGGAACTGGAGGGCAGCGAATATGTCGCCTTGATCCCCGTATATGAAAATCCGGCGGATTCCCTGGACGACGATGGAGAACTGGTTGTCCTGAAAGTGATGGTGGACAACGGGGAAGAATACCTGGAAGCCATTGAAGACGAGGACGAATTCAATAACGTCTCCGAACTTTTTATGGACCGGCTTTCCGATCTCTATGATATTCAACAATAATTTCTTGAAAAAGAAAAAATATTATTGCATTTCCTATAAACAGCAGTTATAATAGGAAACAAGGATAAACGACTTCCCTACTGTGTTCGTGTCAGGGCAATTTATTTAATCCAACACCGAATGAAAGGGAGCCTTATGCTCTTTCAGCAGACTGCAGACCTCCCGGTTTTCCGGACGAAGGGAGCGAGACGCTGCAAGGCGGGCACCCACCTGTCTGTATAGATGGGTTTTATCATTTGCGCGACGGCACGGCGGGGAATAATCGCATGCAAACAGCCGGGCAATTCCAATTGCCCCGGCTGTTTTTCTGCAAAAAAGCAGATCCTTACAGTCAGGAGATCTGCATCAGGAAAGCCCCCCATAAAAACAGTTCCTTTTTCGATTTTACTTGCTGTTCCTAAAACGGTCAATTTTATGATCTCTCTAAAGCCGGCATAGCATGGACAGCGTCCGGATATCCTTTCACTTCCGTAGAGTTAGCCGCAATTTGATCGACAGAAAAAGCAGAAAGAACGGCAGAAAGAATGATAGAAAAAGTGTAAAACAGGCCGGAACAGACAAGAAGAGCAAATCGGAAACCGTTACTTTACAAGTACCATGCTTATGATTTTACGGTTTACATACCGAACCGATGTATTTGCCGAGCGCATCCCCAATGCTTTCATCCATCAAATGAAATCCGGGGGATTGTTTTGATTTTCATTGGACTTTTAAAGCCGAAACACCACCCATACATTCCCGTTTCAAGAATGAACCGGTTCTATTAAGAAAGGAGCGTTTTCCATGCAAGAAAACTGGCTGGCTCGGGAGCGCCTGCTGATTGGTGAGGAGGGGGTTTCCCTGCTTTCCGGTTCCACCGTCTGTGTTTTGGGGCTTGGCGGAGTGGGCGGCGCCGCGGCGGAAGCTCTCTGCCGTGCCGGAATAGGACATCTGATACTCG
>CALDJI010000028.1 GCA_937901805.1 uncultured Clostridia bacterium
CCTGTTTTTTTATCTATGCAGGCCCTTTTTTTAACGATGTAAATGACTTTGGGCAGGATATTGCGTCGGAAACCCCGCGCTGGGGGTTTCCCTATATGGATCATCCGGTCTACAAAACATTGGTAGCGGTCTATAACTTTGAGCGTGTGGTTCGGTTCTCGTATGACGGCGACACCTCGGCCTATTTCCGTGCAGAAATTACCGCAGATGGAGAAGTGGTCAACCCAAAGCTGATAAAGGATGATTCTTTTGTCCGATTGCTGGATACCTTGCAGGCCGGAGATACTGTTGAAATTGACTTTGAGCAGGCAACTATCACAAAGAACGGGGAAAACGTGCTCGCAAAAGTGGACAGGGCAAGCGATTTCACGGTAATGATGACCCCTGGGGACAATACCATTTCCTTTGACGCGGATACCGGTGAAAATGTGATGCACGTCCGGCTGTTCTATAACAAAAAGTATCTGGGGGTATGAGACGTGCAGCTTTTATCATTGGACAGGGAGTTTCGCCCTTTGGCCTATCTTCCCCCCATCAACGTGCAGTGGAACCGGGAGTATTACCAGGCTGGGGATTTCAGCGTGCAAATCCTGGCAAAAGATTATCTCCCCCAAATGGCCTATTTATACACGCCTGATCGGCCGGAGATGGGGATTCTCCAAAAGGTGGAACTTACCTCTACTATCAAAGGACGGTTTATCCAGCTCTCCGGTTTCTTTCTGGAGGCGATTTTGAATGATAAGATTGTATACCCCACTTATTATGCCTCCGGTCCTGTTGATACGGCGGTATCCCAGATGGTAAGCGCCTATAAAGGAGATATCCCTTTATTGGAAGTTACTCCCCAAAGCGGACGGGCTACGGCTACCTCCTGGCAGGAAACGGGAGGTATGCTGGGCGACGTCGCCTATACCCAGCTGCAAACTCAGCAGATGTCCTTTCGCTGCTCGTATGACTATCAAAACAACAAGATTACTTTTTCTACATGGCAAGGGCTTGACCGGACACAGGATCAGTCAGTCAATAATTTTGTGGTCTTTTCCGATGGCTTTCGCAACCTTTCTTCTGTGAAAGCGTCTTTGGACAGTTCCAACTATAAAAACTACGCGGTTGTCGGCGGTCAGGGGGAGGGGGTACAGCGTAAAATCGCCTATGCGGATCTTTCCGAGGGGGGCTATAAACGGCAAGTATTTGTCGACGCCAAAAACGAGCGCTGGGATGAAAAAAAACAGACGGAATCCCAGTACCTGGAAGGGCTGCGCCAGAAAGGATTTGAAAAATTACTGGATTACCAGGATACAAAAAATGTTGAGGTGGATGTCACAGAACAGACTTTCCACTATTTGCAAGATTTTGACTTGGGCGATAAGGTAGATGTGATTGTACAGGAAATAGGAGTATCCATGCAGGCAAGGATTATCTCTGTCCACGAAGTTTTTAAACAGAACACGCATACAGTCATCATTGAACTCGGTGACAAAGTGATGTCACTACTACAGAAAGCGAGGTTGGGCAATTGAACAGTTACCCATTTACAAGCCAGGTTACTTATGATGAACAGGGTCTTCCAGAATATGACCGGGCAGTGGATTCTGCATTTTTACGCAAGGTGTTTGCGCAGTATTTTTCTGACGGTATCTTTTACAAACCGACTAGTGCCTTACAGGTGACTGTCGACGCAGGAATGAATATCAAAGTGCTACCCGGTGTCTGCCATATCCAAGGAGCCGTTGGAATTGAGGAGAGAGAACGGGTACTGGCGGTGCAGGCGTCGGATGTACAAGATCGGATTGATACGGTAGTAGCCCGATTAAATCTGTCCCTGGAATCGCGCAGTATTGACCTCTATGTCGTCAAGGGAACTGCATCGGAAAGTCCAGCTGCGCCGGCGCTTACTCGTAACAGCACCGTTTGGGAACTTGGTCTTGCCGATATCTTTGTGGCCAAAAATACAGCTACAATTACTCAACAGCGGATTACCGATACCAGACTTGACAATTCCCGTTGCGGTATGGTCGCGCAGACCATTGGTGCACTGGATACTTCCCCGTATTTTGAGCAGGTACAGGCCATGATTTCTGACTTGGAAAAAACCATTGCGGGAATCGAGAGCGGAAGCGGATATGTCTTTAGTTTGAGCGGGAAATCCGGCCATTTGACATTGGCAGACATCGGCGCTCAGCCGCAGACGGCTGCGCGGAATACCATGGTCAAAGCAGACGCTTCCGGTACGCTTGTAGCGGCGGGATTTGACGATTTTGCACCCGGCATTCAATTTGAGAATCCATCCGGTATGGATTACACCAATGTTTGGAAATTTCCAAACGGCCTGATGATTGTCACAAAAACCGTCTATTTGGATAAGGTTGCCATTACCACCCAATTAGAGGGATACTGCGTTTCCAATGCAAGGTTTTTAGGGGCAATCCCCAAATTTGCAGAGCGCCCCTATTTAACAGCGAATGTATTTGGGTATGACGGTCAATTAATCTGGGTAGCGAACCTGTCCTATGGAAATGGAGACGATAAGACCGCCGTACTCCCGAATATCCGTCTTGCGTCCAACTATTCCAGGACGGGGGACTTCTATGTGAATATTCAGGCGATTGGCAGGTGGAAATAAGTGGAACACTTAAAAATTCTAGCGGATATCTGTACCTATCTGACGGTGATTGCAGGGTTTGCAGTGGCGGTGTTAAAGATAGCCCGCCCTCTGCGTGAAATAGAGCAGCGTATCAAGCGCCTGGAAAGCTATACCCACAACGACTACATGAGCGCGCTCCGGCTGAC
>CALDJI010000029.1 GCA_937901805.1 uncultured Clostridia bacterium
GAATCGCGCCCTTCGGGCACAATTCTCCGTCGTCTTGTATAAAAACCCACGCACACAAGGTGAATTGCTGCGCAGCAGCAAGAGAGGGTGGCCTGAGCCAGGTCGCGGGTTTTTATGAAAAAGATAGCCTAAATCAGAGAATCCGATGCTATGATAATAAAAATGCGGATATGCTGTTAAAACAAGCAAAATTCTAAAGTTTATTGGTGCGTAAAAGCAAGTGTAGCTATCATCCTACCACCAATTTACTACTTTTGGGATGAGTCTTGATACGTTAAAAGCCTTATTGGGAATAACCCAATAAGGCTTTTATATGTTGTACTATGTCTACTTTTATGATTAGATATGCTAGAAAAATACAAATTATTGCAGGATAGCGCCTATGGTCTTGCCCTGCATGATAAAGGGTGCTAAAATGGCATTACAATATACCTGAAAGGTTGTGGCCACATGACAGAATCAGAGCGCCAGAACATACTGGAACAGGCAAAAACATTTTTTAAGGATCGTATTGCTAAGAAACACAAAGAAAATACCATAAAGCTTTCTTCACTGAACAAGTTTAATATCAACCCATTCACTTACAAGTATCTTGCACAATTTGCTTTTGGCGATTCCTCACCAGAAAGCATGGCCAAGGCTTTGGTTTACCCCCGGGTTCTGGGGACATCCATTTCCACTACATTTGGTACACAGCTCCAATACTTTTGCAATGAAGTATTGTCATCATATGCTTCAACAACGTCGGGGATCGACATAGAATTTGTGGATGCTATAGACGGACGCAGGAAATATTGCCAAGTAAAAGCAGGTCCGACGACAATTAACCATGATGATGTAGAAACGATCCGGAACCATTTTAAGTCTATCCGGAATTTGGCACGGACGAACCATTTGGACCTTGGGTATGGCGACTGCGTTGTAGGTGTTTTTTATGGGACAACCAGTTCCCTGTCCCAATCCTATAAGCGTTTAAGCGAGGAATTCCCTGTTTTTGTAGGTGTCGAATTCTGGTACCGGCTTACCGGCGACCATAATTTTTATTATGATTTGATTGATGCTTTTGCTGAAGTTGCGGCAGAAATGGATAGTTCAACTGCCTTGGATGAAGTAATCAAACAATTGGCGCAGGAAATCGGAAGGCAGGCATACTGACCACTATGCATCCGGATGTCCCTGTACCGCCATCCGGAGCTGTACGCCTATCCGCCTAGCCATCTCAACAGGGACGGCATTACCGATCTGCTTATATTGATCCCCAATGCTCCCGCAGAACTTCCAGTCGTCCGGGAACGATTGTATCCGGGCGTATTCCCGCACTGTAAAAGGGCGGGTGTGTTCGGGGTGGCACCGTTCAGTCTGTTTTTGTGAAGGGCTGCAGGTTAATGTTAGGCAAGGCTCATCCCAGCTAATCCGGCGGGCCATCCCCCGGCGTCCCCCACCGGAATAATATGACTTACCCATATATTCCTTTGCAACATCCTCCGGAAGGTTGACCCAGCACCCGCCAGGGGGGACAAGGGATAAGACCTTTTTCTTCTTTTCGCTATATTCCACCCCGGGGCTTTCTGGACACCCTTCCAAAGCCTGACGCAAAGTAGTCATATGCCCATCATATTCCGGGAAATGGAAGTCAAGATCGAGGTCATCCCGGATACCTACAATAACAATCCGTTCTCGTTTCTGTCCAACCCCTAAGTACGCTGCATTTAGCACCCTATACTGGATATGGTATCCTAGTGCAGCCAATACAGAGATAATCGTCTTAATTGTCCTACCCCTGTCGTGGGATAACAGGCCGCGCACATTTTCAGCCAAGAACATCTTAGGCTGCACCTCTTTGACGCAACGGGCGAATTCGTGGAATAATGTTCCCCGCGTATCTTCAAACCCAAGCTTTTTCCCTGCATAAGAAAAGGCTTGGCAGGGGAAACCACCCGTTACAATATCGACTTTCTCTTTGTATGGGGTAAAATCGACATGGTGGATATCGTCACATACGACATTCCAGTTTGGCCTGTTCTCCTTAAGGGTCTGGCAGCTGGCCTTATCAATTTCTACATATTCCAGCGTAGAAATGCCAGCCTTTTCAAGTCCAAGGGCAAGCCCGCCTGCACCGGCAAACAATTCAATGGCCGTAATGGAACCGGTGCTAACCTGCCTTACCCCTTCGCAGACTGCGGCATCCTTGCCGAAATCCATGATTGCATCGGGTGCTACGCATAGGAGGTTGCACAGTTCCTCCACCCGGGCTTTTAAAGGGTTATATCCATCCGATAGCATGACAGAAAGCTGGTTTTTGGTAATTCCAAGCTTTTCGGCCAATTCCGTATAGGTCTGGATTCCTTGATGCCCCATGGCATCCCGGATTTTAACTTTGGATAGATACATATTCCCACCTCTATCGACTTGTAAAAGTTATGATTTTATATTAACACTTGGATACCGTATCGTCAAGCCTGTATTTGCAAATAAGGGGTTTGGGATAGTTACAGCCTATCCCAAACCCCTTATTCCATATCAAGGAGCGTTTCATTATCGAAACCTTCCAGTTTCAATTCGAAAATTAAGTCGTCGATGGCATCAATGCAGTCTGAGGTGCGTTTCAAAATATCGTGCCCCCAGAAATGTACTGGTATCCACCCCATGTTAAGCAACGCAAGGTCGGTATCCCGGTCGCGCTCTATGTTCCGCTCTATTTTTTTGATCCAGAATTCACGGTTATGTCCGAGCTTTTGCTTTTTGATATCCCAGTTATAGCCATGGAAAAACTCACTATCACAAAAAATTGCAACCTTATATTTTATGATTGCAATATCAGGCGAACCGGGCAATGCCTTATAGTTTTTACGGTAACGGTAACCCTTATGCCATAAAGCCTTGCGTAACACGATTTCTATTTGTGTATCTTTGCTATGGATATGGCTCATTGTCCTACTCCGTTGTGCTGGTGTCATAACGTCGCCCATGATATCCTCCTGCTATTTCCCCAACTGCACGACCGGTTCGTTACATTTAATCCGGCAACCGGATTTCGGTTTTTCTCCCTAAGCCTTCCTGTTGGATCATATGCTGCACCATCCCCAAAAGGGCAGAAACCCCATCCCGGTCTAATTGCACAACGTTAGCAAGTAAGGCATATTCTGCTGGGCTATGGATAAATATCTCCACGGGTTTTTGCGTGTCAATATATTCCCGTTGCACCCAACCAGTGTCAAGATATACAAATGGGGGATGGAAATGCCCGCTATCTGTCTCCGGTATATGCAGTTTGTCCGTCAAGCCCATCAGATAGCTGATGGACACGCCAAAGTAGTTTGCAAGCCTGCCCCATGTTTCATCGTCGCGCGGGGCGCGTGTGCCGTTCTCATAGCTGGACAGCATGCTCTGTGAAATGCCGATCTCCTCAGCCGCTTTCCTCACCGAAAGCCCTTTCTTCTGCCGCAGTTCCTTGATCCTGTTCATCCGGCATTCCTCCTTGCATTAAGGATATCACAGAAAGTTTACAAAGTCAACGCCACTTGATATTGACGTTCTCAATTTGCGGGCATATAATATAAACAGAGGAATGTGATCGGACAGGCAAGGGAACCGTGCCAGCCAGCGGTCATGCCGCGCGGCGGCGGGCAGCGCGGAAGCCGCGGCCGTCCCCAGATTCGCCCCCTGTATCTAACAGGGGGGTAAATCGCCTATAGCCAACTCCCATAATGTCCCCAGAACCGCATCCCGTCTGGGTTTGAAGGACTTGGGGACGGCGCAACAAAAAATGTGAAATGTTACAACGGATGGAGGGATTACTTGGACCATATCAAATGGATAGACAAACAGCGGGCAAGGCGCGAACGCCTTGGCATCTCGCAGGAGGATTTTGCGGTACTGGCTGGGATGTCGCGCACCCACCTGAGCCGTCTGGAAAGCCATGCATCACCTGTGACGAAGAAAGCCATGCGTAAGATTGAACACGCCTTTGCGCTGGCGGCGCCGGACGCTTTGTTCCTGCTGATCGACTATGTACGTATCCGGTTCAAGACAACAGATGCAAGGCACATTATTGAAGATGTACTGCGGATACGGATGAAATATATGGCGCAGGAGCCAAAAGGAGCGTACACCTATACTGGACGGTATTATCACGGCGATATCGTGCTGTATACCTCATGGGATGAAAACAAAGGCGTGCTGCTTGAACTGAAAGGCAAAGGCTGCCGCCAGTTTGAAGCCCTCCTTGGCGCACAGAGCCGGGACTGGATACAGTTTTTCCGCCGCTGTACCGATGAGGAATGTGTATGCAAACGCCTTGACCTTGCAATCAATGATTGCGCCGGTATGCTGGATATCCCAATGCTGATGCGTAAATGTGATAATGGGGAATGTATCACAGTGTTCAACAAATTCCGGAAATATGAGTCCGGTGCATTTGTAAAAGGGCATCAGGAGCAAAATGCAGCAAGCATGGGGTATACGCTGTATGTAGGCTCGTTCGATTCCGAAGTCTATTTCTGCATCTACGAAAAAGACTATGAGCAGCTTGCCCGGAACGATATCCCGCTGGAAGATACCGAGGTCAAAAACCGGTTTGAAATCAGGCTCAAGAATAAACATGCTGATGCGGCGGTATGGGATTTGATGTGCTATGAAGAT
>CALDJI010000030.1 GCA_937901805.1 uncultured Clostridia bacterium
GCTTACACAGATACGGCTGATTACCATGGAAATGGATACGCCCAAAACGCCAAGCCCCATAAATTCGATCAAGACGACATTCCCGATCAGATATATAACATTCATCGCAACAGACATCATCATGGAAGCTTTGGTATCGCCAAGTCCCCTGAGCGCACCTGCGCTCGCCTGGTATACCGCATAAAACGGATAGGAAATTGCAGATCCAATCAGATAAATAATAGCGTTATCCAGAATCAACTGATCCGCTTTTCCAAACAACAGGCCAAGCGTTTGTTTGGAAAATACAATGATCACTACGGCAACCACGACCGCAATTAATACAGAAGACGTAACTGCCTGAGAAATTGTCCTGCTTGCTTTCCGTTTATCTCCCTTTCCTATGTACTGTGCAACGACAACCGTTCCTCCCGTTGCAATGGCAATAAACAGGTTAGTCAAAAAAAAGTTTAGCGAATCCACCATACTGACTGCTGAAACCGCTTCTGCACCAGAAGAACTGACCATGGAGGAGTTTACCACTGTCATCATGGACACAAATGCCTGATCAATCAGTAAGGGGATATAAATAGAAAGTACTGTATGGTAGCCCATGGTTTGGGAATCAAAATTTTTCTTCATGAACTGCTCAAACCAGCCAGCAATCTTTCTAATCAACTTGGTTTCTCCGAGCCTTTTCAAAAAAGAACCCTCTTTCCATTGTAATTTAAGACAGGTAAAGTTGTATATTTTTGTATAAAACGCCAAAAATCAGTCTTTCCTGAATTACAGATTGAGCAATTCAGGAAAGACCACCCAGTGATTTTTGTACATATATATCATAAACATTTCTTGATTATTTGTCCATAAGGATTTTAAGAATTCTTAATATTTTGTGATGTTGACGATTTTTCTACTCAATTTTTGTAAGGTATGGCAGGATCTTGGACCAAGCTTCCTGTTTTTGTTCCACTCGTAATGCCGCATAGGCTGGACTCGTTGACGGCATCACCAAATATTCCAGCTTTCTCCCAAAAAGAAGGCCGTTTTGGAGGTGATAAAAATGGCAGAACAATTCATACGATTTTTTTCCATTAAAGGCGAAGGCAGCCAGTTCCGGACACTCCTGTAAAATCCATTCCAAATGATTGGGTGTAATCTGTCGCATCCGGCTATCCGCCGAGCCTTCCCGTTCACAGGAATATGCCATATCCCAAAGAGCAAGGCCATGCTGCAGTATTATTTGCAGTCGTTTTTCATACTCCTGCTGAAACGGTTCTTCCAGCAGGGAAAAAAGAATCGGCCACATGGCATTGCGTGGATTTCCATAATACTGGCCCTTTTGCAGAGAAAGTGCCGACGGCATGGACCCCAGAATCATGACCCTGCTGTATTTTGCATATACTGGCTGTAACCCATAAAGCATATTTGATGAATACTCCTTTATTTTTTCTTTACTTTTCATTGTAATCTGTATGCAGAAGGATTACAATAAGAATCATCTCCAGCAGTATGAGCAAACACTTTGATAAAACACGGCCAGCTGGGGACAAAACTTCTTGTATCACCAGAAAAATGGCAGAATGGAGAATGAAATATGAAACCAGTGATTGCATTAAGCTCTTACATTGCAAACAGAGATCTTTTCTACGGATATGGAACCAGCGGCGACTACATCAAAGCAATCGACGGCGCAGGGGGAATCCCGGTACAGCTGCCCACCATTAAAAACACCGCGGATTATGAACAGATACTCCGTCATGTGGATGGGCTATTAATTCCAGGCGGCTGTGATATTGCCCCCTATTTTTTCTCTGAACAGCCGGAAAAAGCATTGGGAAAAATTGACGCCCTGATAGACAAGCAGGAAATGGAACTTGTGAGGCTTGCCTACGACGCAGGAATCCCTATACTGGGAATCTGCCGGGGACATCAAGTCATCAATGTCGCTTTCGGCGGAAGCCTGTACCAGGACATTCCATCTGCCATGCCGGATGCGATTGGTCATGATCAATCCGGCTGCAAAAGAGAGGAACTATATCATAAAATTGATATTCACCCATTCAGCAGACTACATCAGATCTTTGGTAAGGAAAGTTTATATGTAAACTCTTTCCACCATCAGGCAGTCAAACAGCTTGGGGATGGGCTGCAAGCTGTGGCAACAGCTCCGGATGGTGTAATTGAAGCAATTGAGGGAACTGGAGATCGCTTTGTAATGGGCGTACAGTTCCATCCGGAAAATCTGTATGGAATCTACGCAGAATTCACCAATTTATTCCGTTCCTTTGTTGAAGAGTGTAAAAAAAGGGTAATATAAAACATTTCTCTTAAAATCTCAAAATATACAGAGCCTATAAAGTAAATAGTGGAATTTTCAGAAAACGGCATGGCAATTTTGCCATGCCGTTTTCTGAAAATAAACAGCGGACTGTTGCATGAAACCGCTGCTGTAAATATAAGAGCAAAACAAAGGTTAATCATATAATTCAATTATCTTTTTCGCATTTCCCGTGCATATTCCATACCCATATAACAGGCCCCACCCCCATGCTCCGCTAGAAGTTTGAGTACCTCTGCGCTGGTTTCCCGATCACTCCAATCCCGTTGAAACTCCAACAGCACTTGCCCCCATGTGACTCGCACTGCTCCCGCCTGCTCCATGCGGGAGACAGCAGAATCATGGGCGGTTTTTGTCATACCTGCACAGGCATCCTCCACCAAAAAAACCTGGTAGCCTTCTCTTAGTGCGCTCAGGGCAGTAAACGTAATCCCTGCTTCTGTCCACAGACCGGCCAAAAGTAATTTTTTCCGGCTGGAAGACTGCACCGCACGCTGGATATTACCATCTTCAAACGCATTGAGGCTGGTGCGATCAATTGGGACAAATTGCGCAAAAACTTCCTGTACTCCAGAATACAGCGGGCCTGCAAACGCCGTCGCTGCCAATGTACTCAGAATACAGGGGACATGGAAAATCTTTGCCGTCTTTGCAAGTCCCTGTAAACGGAGCATTACCATATTTTGAAAGCTCCCCTCTGCCCCAAAAAACATCTGCGGCTGGATATCCAGCATTAACAAAACACATTGCCTCGGATCTAGCAGTATATCCTGGTATTCGCGCATCGCAATCGTATCTCCTTTTTTCACATATACAGCTTTATTTTTTGAAAAAATGGAATTTTTATACCTCATTCGATGCGATTTTCTGTAAAATCAACGCGCGCCCATGTATGGAATTTCTTTGGCCGACAAAAACCCACAAGGCAGTTGATATATCCTGTGGTTTCCTGTAAATAGAGGAGATGGAAGGAAACACCCGGTATCTATATGGCTTTTCATAGAGATTTTGGATAACTGCTCTCTTTTTGGAACAATTATTTTTCTAGTACAATAAAAATCTCCCGCTTTTAAGCAGGAGATTTTTCACAGTGCTTTCCTATTATAAATGCTTGACGCGGTCGCGTTCTTCTGCGCGTTTTGCGTTATTCCAATGATCCATTGTACCGACAAGATAACCTGTGATCCGACGAATCCGCTCAAAATCTACCGGTTCAAAAGTATAGGACAAATCCACATACTCCCCATCCACTTTAATATCCAGAGACTTGATTGTACGGCGCGGATGGGTGGAACGCACGTGTTCTACATATGCCCCAATTTCCTTTTCATCCAATTCTCCGCCGGTTACTGTCACAAAATTGTATAACATGATAAATACACCTTCCTTGTATAGTTTCCGTTAATAAATATACCACTTCTAGGATAGGAAATCAAGAGAAATACCAGATATAGTTCGAAATTTCTTTTTAGATACAACGTCAATTACTTTGGATCACTGAAAGAAAAAGCCCGAAACCATTGGGAAGAACACAATCGTTTCAGGCTTTTTCAAAATAAAGTCCCTATCCAAAGTAGATCAGAGAACTCCTATTAAAACTTTTTCCCACCGGAAAAAGAGAATTGTTTGTCTGCTTTGCTTATCGGCCGGTATTCCGTCCATCCGATAAGCTGCGGCAGTTACATATACTAAAAAAGGAAGAATCAAAGATGCGGTTTTCTTATTTTTACTATCAGCCTCCTTGTTCTTAACATGATTTCAGTATATCGGAAAATTATGTCAAATCAAGTAAGGGAGTCCAAAGAATTTGAAAACAAAAGATTTCCAAATTAAAAACATCTACAACTTTTATCTGTCCATAAAAACAATTGGTTGCAAAAAGACAGGCAGTATTTTACTGCCTGTCTTTTCCCGTTTTTCCTCTATAACGCAATGGAGGAAATTACTCCACATTAATATCAAAGATATAATCTTCAAAATCGATAGAGTAATCATCAGAATATCCTTCCAGATATAGTTTGAAATTTTGCTGTTCCAACGGCTCAAACACAATAATACCCGTCGTAGTTGCGCCTGGGAGCAACTCGCTTTCAATTTCCGGATAATCCGCATCATAATTTTGAGTTTCCTCATACTGGCTGTTATTCTGAATCAGTTTTGCATTAAACGAATACAGATGAAAAGGATCTTTGCTGTTATTGATGACTGTAACATAAACACGGGTTTCTGTTTTGGCAAATTCCACTTTATCCACTGTGACACTATATCCAGCTTGAGTCTGTGTCTGCCCAATCATAACTTCCTTTATTGTCGGGGCTGCCGCATCCATATAGGAAATAACTTCTACGGAAGAGGCAATTACTGTTGGGATTTTTAAGGGGGCGCCAGTCATACTTTCCCCTTCAAACACTTCACCTACTGTTCCAACTACGCGGACATAGCAGTCTTCCTCCAATTCAAAATCCGGATCCGCATAGGCGACAACTGTATTCCCATCATAATTGGAAATGTCGCTGAACATTTGAAAATAGATATTTTCCTCATCCGTTTCCGGAGAGGTAAAGACAATCCCAGTCAGCACAATTGGGCGGCCTGCAAATGCGGAAGGATCGGAATACAGCTGGGAAATCTCCTCTTCCGTCAAAGCACCCTCCGGTACAGGAGCGGCCGGTTCAACTGTCTGCGGACCGGAAGAAGAACTGCTGTAAGAATAGTCGGAAGTCAAACCGCTTCCCGTTACCCAATCCTTTTCTTCTTTGGCATTATTATAAATCATTACCCCAATTACAATTGCCAAAATAACCAACACCACAAGGAACCCACCGACAATCAATGCCGCAACCAGACAGCCATTGGATTTCTTCTTTGGGGTGCCGTAGGGGTTTCCCGGCTGCGGCGCACCGCCCGCCGGCGGCTGCCCGTAGACAGGAGTCTGCCCATAAACCGGCGGCTGGCTCCCCTGCTGGGAATAGGATGAATCCGGTTCCGGCGCACGCGCATCTAAATCCGGA
>CALDJI010000031.1 GCA_937901805.1 uncultured Clostridia bacterium
CTGGGGCTGATAGCCCCAGTTTAAATTTTATTTTGAAGAAGACTGAATGGCATCATAACCACTTTCACCAGTACGGATTTTTAACGCGCTGCGTATTTCATAGCTGAAAATTTTTCCATCCCCAACATCGCCTGTAAAAGCGCTTCTGCGGATTGCATCAATTGTTTTTTGTTCCCAGGATTCAGATGAAACAACAATTTCAAATTTTACCTTTGGATGCATTAGAATATCAACTTGAGTGCCGCGTACAAGCTCAGTATAGCCTCTTTGCGCACCATATCCCATAACTTGAGAAATAGTAACTCCATTTACGTCAATTCCCTTGAGCGCTTCTTTTACATCTTCCAGTTTTTCCTCACGGATGATTGCTTCAATTTTGATGAGCATAATGTTTCTCTCTCCTTTCTTTAGTCCAGACCATTAAAGGCAGGATATGCGTTTTCCCCATGTTGTGTCTGATCCATACCAATAAGTTCTTCTTTGGCATCAGTGCGAAGCGGTGTGAAGATTCGCACAATACCAATGCAGATAAGAGAACCGACAATTGCAACAAGGATTGTTATTAAAATACTTACCAGTTGAGCGAGAAAAAGTCTGTTATCTCCAAAAACAAGTCCATCCCATTGCGCGACAGGATTTATTGATTTTTGAGCAAATAATCCAGTAGCAATTCCACCCCAGATTCCACCAATTCCATGGCAGCCAAAGGCATCCAGTGCATCATCTATTTTCAGTTTTTGCTTCAGAAGGATCATCATAAAGAAACAAATTGGACTGACAAGTGCACCAATGAGAAAGGCGGACCAGATAGGAACAAATCCTGCTCCTGGGGTAATGGCAACCAATCCTACTACAAGACCTGTAGATGCGCCGACTAAAGTGGGCTTTCCACTTTTTATAACATCTAAGAGCATCCATGAAAGCAAGGCTGCGGCAGAAGAAATTGCTGAAGTCATAAATGCATGTACGGCGAGTCCGTCAGCTGCCAGTGCACTTCCGGCATTGAAACCATACCAGCCGAACCATAGGAGAGCGGCGCCAAGTGCGACAAAAGGAATGTTGTGTATCCGGTAAGAGGTATGTTCATAGCCACGTCTTTTTCCTAAGTACAGCGCTAAGACAAGACCGCTGACACCAGAACTGATGTGGACAACATTTCCACCGGCAAAATCGATAGAACCGATTGAAGCAAGAAATCCTCCACTGCCCCAGACCATGTGTGCCATAGGATAATAAACGATAACAGACCAAAAGGCGATGAATAAAAATAATGCTTTAAATTTCATACGACCTGCAACAGAACCCGTAATCAATGCCGGAGTAATCATGGCAAACATCATTTGAAAAGCCGCAAATAGCAAGTGTGGAATGCAATCGGAATATGGACCGGCATCCCAGCCGACTCCATTTAGTCCAAACCAGCGGAAGTCGCCGATAATACCTGCATGGTTACCACCAAAGGCAAGAGAGTAACCAAACAGTGCCCACATGATAACCGACAATCCCATAATAAAGAAACAAGCCATCATCGTGTTAATTACATTTTTTCTTCGGACGAGTCCTCCATAAAAAAAGGCAAGTCCGGGAGTCATTAAAAAGACAAAAGCAGTGCAGATTAACATAAAACTAGTACTTCCAGTATCCATAATTGTCATCTCCTTTTAAAAAGTGAACATAGTTTATTAGATGTTTATCGGATATTTTTTATCAAAACAAGCCTGGCACAAAGGAAGGCCCTTTACTAACTTGGGCAAATCTTCTACATTGAGATAGCCCAGTGAATCTGCCCCAATAATCTGACGTATTTCCTCAATGGAGTGAGAAGAGGCAAGTAGCTGTTTGTTGGACGGAACATCGGTTCCAAAATAACAGGGGTACAGAAACGGAGGGGAACTGATTCTTACGTGGACACTGCGTGCTCCAGCCTGTTTTAGCAGGCGGATCAGATTGGCAATGGTGGTGCCGCGTACAATGGAATCATCTACCAGAACAATCCGTTTTCCTTTTACGGCATCTTTTAAAACACTGAGTTTTAGTCGGACACCGGATTCCCGCTCCTTTTGAGTAGGTTTGATAAAGGTTCTGCCAATGTAGCTGTTTTTATAAAAAGCAAGGCCAAACGGAATGCCTGAGGCATTGGAATATCCCTGTGCTGCAGTGATTCCGGAATCTGGAACACCGGTAACCAGATCAGCATCTGCCGGATACGATTTAGCAAGTGCTTCGCCCGCACGAAGTCTGGATTCGTAGACTGATATTCCGTCCAGCTGGCTATCCAGCCTTGCAAAATAAATATATTCGAAAATACAATGTGCCTGTTTTTTTTGACACAATTGCATATTAGAAGTGATACCTTCTGGAGAGATTGTAATAATCTCTCCAGGGAGGATATCTCTGACAAATTGAGCTCCAATCGCACTGAGTGCGCAGCTCTCGGAAGCAATTACATAGGAATTGTTTCGTTTCCCCAGACAAAGGGGTTTTAATCCAAGCGGATCGCGTACCCCGATCAGTTTTCTGGGACTTGCAATAACTAAACCATAGGCACCGCGCAG